>QIDL01000397.1 GCA_003228415.1 Gammaproteobacteria bacterium
ACCGGGAAGCCAGTGACAGCGATCTGGAGCAGGCCGGCGCAAGGTTGGCGCGCTGGAACGAGTCGGCCGGCGGCGAGTCGGTTGCCGCCCTCAAAAAAGAGCTGCAGGGGGTCATGCAGACTAGTTTTGGCGTGTTTAGAACCGAAAAGTTGATGCAGGACGGGATGCGCAAGCTGGCCGAACTGCGTGAGCGGATCTCTCAAGCGTATCTCGCAGACAAGAGTGACGTGTTCAACACCGCACGAATGGAGGCGCTGGAACTCGATAATCTACTGGAAGTGGCGGAAGCGACAGCGATCGCCGCGGAAGGCCGCAGGGAAAGCCGGGGGGCGCACGCCAGAGACGACTATCAGGATCGGGATGACGAGAGCTGGCTTTGCCACAGCATGTACTTCCCGGAGCAGAAGCGGGTTGCTAAGCGGGCGGTAAATGTCTCGCCAGCAACCATGGCCGCTTTCGAGCCCAAAACGCGTGTGTATTAGTGGAAGGAGTCAGCCGTAATGCAGGTTAGCGTCTATCGATACAACCCCGATGTGGATGAAGTGCCCGCCATGCGGGAAATGGCGATCGATCTGCCGGAAGGTAAAGACCTCATGGTTCTCGATGTCCTGGAGTTGCTGAAGGTGCAGGACCCATCATTGTCATACCGTCGCTCCTGCCGGGAAGGAGTCTGCGGCTCCGACGGCATCAATATGAATGGCCGTAATGGTCTGGCCTGCATGACGCCGCTGTCCGAAGTCGTAAAGCGGGGCAAGCTGGTTCTGCGTCCACTGCCTGGACTGCCCGTGGTCAGGGATCTGGTGGTGGACATGGGCCAGTTCTACAAGCACTACGAAAAAATCAAACCGTATCTCATCAACGACAAGCCGCCGCCTGCCCGGGAACGTCTTCAGACACCCGAACAGCGGGCAAAACTGGACGGCCTCTATGAGTGCATACTGTGCGCCTGCTGTTCCACTTCGTGCCCATCTTTCTGGTGGAATCCGGACAAATTCATCGGCCCCGCCGGGCTGCTGCAGGCCTATCGATTTCTGGTCGATAGTCGGGATAGCGCGACCGCGGAACGACTGGCCGAACTCGATGATCCGTTCAGCGTGTTTCGCTGCCGCGGCATCATGAACTGCGTGAGTGTCTGTCCCAAGGGTCTCAATCCGACGCGTGCAATCGGCAAGATCCGGACGATGCTTCTTCAGCAGGGTACATGAGGAACCTGTGATCGACTTCCGGGTACTCAGAACCTCCTCAAGCCAGCGGCGCGGTTAGACGCCGCCGTATCGACGATTGGAGTGAGACGGGATGGCGGAGTCATTTCTCGAACGTATGCAGCGCAGTTCCCACATGGGTGGCAGCAACGTTGCCTACATAGAAGCGCTATACGAATCTTTTCTGGAAGATCCCAATAACGTTCCCGAGGCCTGGCGCGAGTACTTCGAAAAGCTGCCTCGGGTGGAGGCCGCCGTGCACTCGGATGTGCCCCACAGTACGGTGATTCAGCACTTCGAGCGGCTCGGGCGCAACCGATTGAAGGCTCGGCCGGAGCGCGAGAGCACTCTGGTGCAGAACGAACACGAACAGAAACAGATGCGTGTTCAGGATCTTGTTTCGGCTTATCGTCATCGGGGACACAAAAAAGCGGCAATCGATCCACTGGGACTGATGGAGCGCCCGCCCGCACCCGTTCTGGAACTCGCCTATCACCGCCTGTCTCCCGCGGACCTGGATGATTCCTATCACACAGGGACCTTCCACTACGGCGAAGGCACGGTAAAGCTGTCCGAATTTGTCGACGCCCTGGAGCGTACCTACTCGAGTTCCATCGGCTTCGAGTACATGCATATCGTCGACGCCAGCGAGCAACTCTGGGTTCAGCAACGGATTGAAAGTGTGCGTGCTCATCCGGAGTACTCGAATGCCCAGAAGCTGACGATCCTCGAGCGCCTCACCGCGGCGGAAGGACTCGAAAAGTATCTGCACGGCCGCTATCCAGGGACCAAACGATTCGGTCTCGAAGGTGCCGAGAGCTTCATTCCGATGCTGCACGAGATGCTGCAGAGGCTTGGGTCTCATGGTGTGATCGAAACGGTCCTCGGCATGGCGCATCGCGGTCGTCTGAATGTCCTCGTCAACATTCTGGGTAAGGATCCGTGGGATCTCTTCGAAGAATTCGACGGCAAGGTGCCGGACGAAGAGGCGGAAGAAACCGGTGACGTGAAATACCACCAGGGGTTCTCGACAAACGTGATGACACCCGGCGGCGAGATGCACCTGGCGCTGGCTTTCAACCCATCTCATCTGGAAATCGTGTCTCCGGTGGTGGAAGGGTCGGTGCGGGCTCGTCAGGACCGACGTGAGGATTCCGGCGGTGACCTGGTGGTACCCATCATCGTGCATGGTGATGCTGCGTTTGCGGGTCAGGGTGTGGTGATGGAAACGTTCCAGATGTCACAAACTCGCGGTTACAAAACCGGCGGCACCATTCACATCATCATCAATAATCAGATCGGCTTCACCACCCATCGGCAGGACGATGCCCGATCCACGGAGTACTGCACGGAAGTCGCGAAGATGGTGCAGGCGCCGATTTTCCACGTTAACGCGGACGACCCCGAGGCGGTGCTGT
Organism: Gammaproteobacteria bacterium; assembly: GCA_003228415.1. Taxonomy (GTDB): domain Bacteria; phylum Pseudomonadota; class Gammaproteobacteria; order Pseudomonadales; family Azotimanducaceae; genus SZUA-309. Next base: position 2,621 of record QIDL01000397.1, read on the forward strand.
TCGTCACTCAACTTGCCGCCGATTATCGGATGGAATTCAAGAAAGACGTGGTGATCGATCTCATCTGCTATCGACGTCGTGGTCACAACGAAGCGGAAGAGCCGATGAAAACTCAGCCGTTGATGTATGAGAAGATTCGTAACCTGTCGACGACGCGCTCGCTGTACGTGGATACGCTGGTCAAAGAAGGCGTGGTGACCAGCACCCAGGCAGATGAGATGGTGGACGGTTATCGGACCTCTCTCGATAGTGGTGGCCATGTCGCGCTCAGCCTGGTGCAGGAACCGGACTCAAACCTGTTCGTGAACTGGGACCCCTATCTGGGCCACGACTGGAACGCTCCGGCAGATACTACTTTTCCCTTGCAGTCCTTACGCGCTTTGTCCGGCCGGCTCGAGGCTCTGCCGGATGGGTTCGTGCTGCAGCGTCAGGTTCAGAAAATCACCGAAGACCGCCACAAGATGGCAGCGGGAGCTTTGGCGATCAACTGGGGATTTGCCGAAGTGATGGCTTATGCCACGCTGATCGGGCAAGGCTATGACATCCGATTGACCGGCCAGGACGTCGGCGTCGGGACGTTCTCACACCGCCACGCCTGTCTCTACAATCAGAAGGATGGTGAGCGCCACGTTCCGCTGAATCATCTGTCCGCGAAGGTGTGCTTCGATATCTACGATTCGTTGCTCTCCGAGGAAGCGGCGCTGGCCTTCGAGTATGGATATGCCACCACGACACCGAAGACGCTGGTGGTCTGGGAAGCGCAGTTCGGGGACTTCGCCAACGGCGCGCAGGTGGTGATCGACCAGTTCATTTCCAGCGGCGCCATCAAATGGCTGCGGATGTGTGGATTGACCATGCTGCTGCCCCATGGCTACGAAGGTGCCGGACCAGAACATTCGTCGGCGCGTCTCGAACGCTATCTGCAGCTGTGCGCTCAACACAACATGCAGGTCTGTGTCCCGACCACTCCGGCGCAGGTCTATCACATGCTCCGTCGTCAGGCGATCCGGCCGACCCGCATACCGCTCATCGCGTTGACGCCCAAGAGTCTGCTGCGACACAAGCTGGCGGTGTCCAGTCTGGAGGACCTGAGCGAAGGCAGGTTCCACACTATTCTCGATGAGGTCGACGAGCTTGACCGCGGTCAGGTCGATCGGTTGATATTCTGTAGCGGTAAGGTTTACTTCGACCTGCTGGAGCGTCGCCGGGAGGCCGCGGCGAACAATGTTGCGATCATCAGGTTGGAGCAACTCTATCCGTTTCCGGAGCAGGAACTCGGGGCCGTCATTGCGCCTTATGAGAATTTGAAAGAAGTGGTCTGGTGCCAGGAAGAACCCTTGAACCAGGGTGCCTGGTACGCCAGTCAACACCATATGCGGCGCGTGGTCCTGAAACACGACGATTCTTTGTATCTGGCTTACGCGGGGCGGGAAGCCTTCGCCGCGCCTGCCGGGGGCTTTGCCGGTACCCATATCCTTCATCAGCAGCGTCTTGTGGAAGAAGCACTGTTCGGTTAGTGCGATCTCGAGAATCTCAAGATAGGAACAACCAGTTATGGACATCAAAGCGCCGACCTTTCCGGAGTCGATCAATGAAGGCACGGTGGCGGTCTGGCACAAGCGACCCGGGGACAGCGTCGTGCGTGACGATCTTCTGGTGGATATCGAGACCGATAAAGTCGTCCTCGAAGTGGTGGCCCCCGTAGACGGTGAACTGACCGATATCCTCAAAGACGAAGGCGAACTCGTCGAGAGCGAGGAAGTCATCGCACGCTTCGAAGCAGGTGCTCCGGAACTGCCCAGCGCGCCGCCGGAACCGGAGGTGGAAGAACCGGCGGTAGCGGCCGAGGTGAGTGTCAGCCCGGCCGCACGCAAACTGGCAGATGAGGAAGGTATCGAGTTGGGGAGCCTGGCCGGTACCGGTAAGGCGGGCCGTATCACCAAGGATGACGTGAGCCAGGCTGTGAGCGATCAGGCCGGCGCGCCAGTCGCTCACGAGATCGTGCAGGCTGCGCAGGAACCCCTGCTGCCACCGGCCCCCCCCGGAGAACGGGTGGAGCGCCGGGTGCCCATGACGCGCCTGCGAGCGAGCATCGCGCGCCGCCTGGTTGATGCGCAGCACAATGCGGCGATGCTGACCACCTTCAACGAAGTGGACATGCAGCCGATCATGACCATGCGTCGACGCTATCAGGAAGAGTTTCAGGCCAGACACAACGGTACCCGGCTGGGTTTCATGTCCTTCTTTGTCCGGTCGTCGGTAGAAGCGCTGAAACGATTTCCGGCGGTCAACGCGTCCATCGACAGCAACGACATCCTCTATCACGGATACTACGACGTGGGAGTTGCCGTCAGCACCGATCGGGGACTGGTGGTGCCGGTAGTCAGAGATGCCGACGCGCTGAGCCTTGCGCAGATCGAAGACCAGATCACCGTATTCGGCGGCAAGGCCAGAGAAGGCAAACTTTCCATCGAAGACATGGCCGGTGGCACCTTCACCATCTCCAACGGCGGGATATTCGGTTCGCTGCTCTCCACACCGATCCTCAACCCACCGCAAACGGCGATTCTCGGCATGCACAAAATTCAGGAGCGCCCGATGGTCGTGGAGGGCGAGATTGTGGTCCGACCCATGATGTATCTGGCCCTTTCCTATGATCATCGGTTGATTGATGGTCAGGAGGCGGTGCGTTTTCTTGTGACCATCAAGGAAATGATCGAAGATCCTGCTCGGATCCTCCTGGAGTTATAAAGGCAGCTTTTCAAAGGCATAAACTATGAGCGATTCATTTGATGTCATCGTGATCGGCGCAGGACCGGCCGGGTACCACGCGGCGATCCGCGCGGCCCAGCTCGGCCTCAATACCGCCTGTATCGACAAAAGCCTGGGGAAGGATGGTAAGCCGGCCTTCGGGGGTACCTGCTTGAACTGGGGGTGCATCCCTTCCAAGGCACTGCTTGACGCTTCGCACAAATACCAGGATGCCAGAAAACATTTTTCCGATGCGGGCATCATTGTCGAAGGGGTGGGTGTCGACGTGCCGAAAATGATCGCGCACAAAGACGATGTTGTCGCGAAACTCACCGGTGGGGTGGCTGGTCTGTTCAAGAGCAACGGTGTCAACGCCTTGCCCGGCTCCGGCAAGCTGCTGGCCAACCGTCAGGTCGAGTACACCCCACACGAGGGGGCGGCGAAGATTCTGCAGGCCGAACACGTGATTCTGGCGCCGGGTTCGGTGCCGGTCGACATCCCGCCGGCTCCGGTGGATGACGATCTGATCGTGGACTCCACTGGCGCGCTGAATTTTCAAGCCGTTCCGAAAAGACTCGGGGTGATTGGCGCCGGAGCCATCGGGCTCGAACTGGGGAGTGTCTGGGGCCGGCTGGGGTCGGAAGTGGTGGTACTCGAGGCACTGGAGGCATTCCTGCCCATGGTGGATCAGCGTATCGCCAGAGACAGCCTGAAAATTTTCAGAGGTCAGGATCTCGACATCCGCCTGGGTACCCGGGTAACGGGTGCGGAGGTGGTGGACGGTGCGGTCAATGTCAGCTTCCAGGACAAGGAGGGAGATCAGTCATTGACGGTGGACAAGCTGATCATCGCCGTTGGCCGCGCGCCATACACCGACGGCTTGCTGGCTGCGGACAGCGGCGTCAATCTGGACGAACGCGGCTTCCTTTACGTCAACGATCTCTGTGCCACGGATGCACCGAAAGTTTACGCGGTGGGTGATGTGGTACGTGGGCCGATGCTGGCTCATAAGGGTATGGAAGAGGGCATCA
>QIDL01000578.1 GCA_003228415.1 Gammaproteobacteria bacterium
GGTACCTTTGCTGAGATCGGCGATGTCCACACTGGTGGCGCCGGGCGATGCCGCTTGCAGGGCGGCCAGCACATCGGGCGGCGCCTTGCTGCCGTTGTTCCACATCATGTTGTCGAGGATGGCGACCCGGTCGGGGTTGGGTTCCGACTCGGGATCGCTGCGCACGGCGGAAATGAACTCGAGTCCCGCAATGCCGATGCCGATGTACTCGTTACCCGTGATGATGTTGTTTTCCACCACCACATCGTCCGCGGCCATGATGGTGATACCGGTGCCCGGAACCACGTAGGAGACGATGGATCCTGGCACGGCGAAGTTCTCGTGATTGTTGTTGATCACGAAATTGTTGCGGACAATCACATCGAAAGTGGTCTTGATGGGCAGCCCGGGGGTGATGAAGACGAGGATGCCGCCGGTGTTGTCATGAACATAGTTGCCATCCACGATCGCGTGGCGGGTATTCTCGATCTCGATGCCCGCCACGCTGTCGAAAACCTCGTTGTGCAGCACGTCGACGTTGTCGCACATGCCCACATAGATGGCGGCATCCTCGATGCCGGACATGACATTGTGTTCGATGAGGCCGTTCTTGCCGAACTCCGGGAAGATGGCATAGACCCCGGCATCGATGATCCAGTTGTTGCGGATCACGAAGTTGTTACCCGCCTGGCCCATGATGCCGTTACCTTTGTAGTTGACGATCTTGAGGTTTTCGATAGTGATGCCGTTACCGGAGTAGAGGATGGCGTCATTCTTGACCTTCTCGCCATCCAGGATCGGCCATTGACCAGCGATCACAGCACCACGCAAGGTCACGTTATCCTTGTCGATGTAGACGGTTTCGTTGTAAGTACCCGGCTGCACCACGACGGTATCTCCGGGATGCGCCGCGTTGATCGCATCCTGAATGTTCTGCCCTGGCTCGACGACGATTTCCGCCGCTATCGACAGGACGTTGACCGCCGCCAGGCTCACGGCAAGGATTGTTTTCGAGATTGTGTTCATTGACTTGCTCCTGATCATTCCGTTCTTTCAAGGGGATCATAGGGTGTTCGACCGACAGGGTTGAGTCCGGACGGCAGCCGGTTCGGCACCTGCGGTTTCATGGTTTCGTCTGTCAGCGTTTGCAGAAAGATCACCAGAAGATCCAGCTCCCGATCGGTGAGATCCGGCTCCCAGATGTGCCAGTGAATGCTGAGTTGTTCGTTGTCGGGGACTGCATGTCCTCGACCCTTGGTGTAGAAGTCCACGGCTTCCCGCAGGTCTTTGAAGTTTCCCGAGTGCATGTACGGGGATGTCGTATCGATGTTACGCAGGCTAGGCACCTTGAATCCGCCACGCTGAGTTGGATCACCTGTTAACTCACCCTCTCCGGCATCGAAGGGTAGCCCGGCCGGATCCGGTGTGCCGATGATGGCCACCTGCTGGTTGGTGAACAGCGGCGGCGTATGGCATTCGGCGCATCGCGCGACAAAGGATCGGAAGATATTGAGACCCTCCAGTTCCTCCCCGTTGAGAGCTTCGGAGTGACCGTGCGCATACTGATCGTAGCGGCTGTTCAGAGAGATCAGGGTCGATTCGAAAGCGCTGATCGCCGTGTAGATCTGCGCGGGAGTGATTACCGGTTGTCCTTCGAACGCCACACCAAACAAACGCCGGTACTCCTCGAAGGTGTTGAGGCGGGTGGTAAGCCCGGCCTCGGTATTGCCCATTTCGTTCGCGGCAAAAAGAGGCCCTCGGGCTTGCTCCTCGAGGGATGCGGCTCGAGCGTCCCAGAACAGGCGTTTTAGAAAAGTCACGTTCCATAGCGAAGGGGATGAGCGTGCGACCTTCCTGCCGTTGATGCCAATACTACGGTCCCGACCGTCGCTGAAACCGAAATCCGGATGATGGCAGCTTGCACAGGAGAGCGTGCTGTCTGCCGAGAGCAGCGGATCGAAGAACAGGTAGCGTCCGAGATCGATCTGCTCGGGCGTGAAGCCTTCCCGTGGTTCCGGTAATCCGGTCTTCAACCCACCCACACCTGCGTTCTGCAGAGAAGAGTAGAGTCGGTAGAGATTTCTGAAATAGCATTTACCGGCGAGCTGTTCGAACCCCGCTGGACAGGACTGATTGAGTCGAATTGGGGTCGTATCCGCCCGTAGTGTGAACGCTGAGGACAGCAACGGCAGGATGAACATCAGTCGGGATAGTCGCCTCATCGCATGGGCTCGACTGCCGCCGGATCGCGCAGATAGGCGATGATGTCTTTGTGCTCTCCCTCGTTCGAATTGCGGCTCATGACAAACACCATCTGCGACCCATGGCGGTCCTTTTCGTTACTGCCGCGTACACCTCGGGTGAACTTCTGCAGCTGATCCAGAGCGTACCAGTCGTCGAGTCCGGCAATCCTGGGTGCGCCGATGATCTCATTACCGATGCCCGAGGGGCCGTGGCAGGCGCCACATTGGTGAGCGTAGAGTCCTTTACCGGCCATCGCATCGGCTTCAAAACTGGCTGGTGAAATTGTGTCGGAATAAGCCGCCAACGCAGCAGACAGGCTGTTGATGGAGTCATCGCTCAACGCCGAGGCAGAAGCGCGCATCTGAGCGCCGGCCGTATCCGTCGGGTCCGTACCCCGGACACCGTCGCGGAAGTGGCGCAGTTGCCGTTCGATGTACCAGGCGTCGAGGTTGGCCAGTTTCGGGGCGCCCACCGCCTTGATGCCCTGGACGGAATCGCCATGGCAGGTGAGGCAGACTGCAATCTGTGTGGTGGCCGTCGTTCCCGCAGATTCCCCTCCATCACCATGAGCGGTCATGGCCACGCACCACCATAGCGCCAGGGTTGTCAGTCGATAGCTCAATTGGATACCTCGAAATACCGAAGCGATGCTAACGGCTGGCAAACGGCGCGACCCCGAACAAAAAGTTGTGAAAGTAGAGGACCAGCGCAAACAACACGAAACCGATCACGATGAGAATCGGTTCTTTCGCCAGAGGCACCGAGGCGGGTTTCGTCCATGCGCCGTCACGACGACTGATGGTGAATATCTCGATGCCGGCCCAGATACTGAGCCCGCCAAATAGAACCACCGAACGGTTGTCGCCGTTGGCCAGCAGGTGGGCAATACCCCAGACGATCACGCCGGTGAGCATGGGGTGACGTAACAAGCGTTTGATGTTGGTTGGTGCATTGGCAGCACCCATCAACACGAACGCGATCAGCACCAGCACCGCAACGACGTAAGGCATAGCGGCGAGAGGTGGGGTGTACCAGGCCTCGATCGCCGCCATCCGCCAGCCAAATACCATCAGCACGATGCTGATCACGATATCGAGAGTAAAAAGCCCCTTGTATGGGTTGTCACCCAGTTTCTCCATCAGGACTGCTCGCGATTCGGGCATCAGCGAAGGAAAGAGGTGGGCGAACGCCCACAGCAGCACGCCGATAGTCAGAAGGGTCATGGGCACCTCTCGCATCCGTTTGGCGCCGAGTATAGCCCGTATCGGATAAGCGGCAACGCAGGTCGTTGACGTCAGTACACGACTTTCGCGAGGAGTATTCCGTCTTCTCTGGTCACAATCAGGCGCGACATGCAAGGCATGCAGTAGACACGGTCCCCGACACGCAGTTCCCGGGAAGAGCGGATGACCACCAGGCACACCGGGCAGAGGACTTCATTGAGGGCCAGCGAATCGCCCTCTCCCTGCCATTTGCGATAGAACTTCCGGTACTTTCTGGGTACCTCGTTGAAGCCGGTCTCACCCAACACGAAACGCTGGCGTGCGCCATCGGAGGAATTTCGCGCCTCCGGTTGTTCTGATCCCGCCTTGTTCAACTCCAGCAGCGGATCATCCATGGGGAAACCCGAGTCGGTCCATGGTGGCCAGGTAGTTGGCGGAAACGTCGGTTTCGCCCTGCAAACCGAGGGATTCTGCTATTTCGGAGAAGGTCGAGAGCGCCAGCGTATTCAGTTCCCTGGCAATCTGATTGAGTCGCGAACGTGTGTGTGGCGCGTGAAGGAGCTTTCTTCCGAGATCGTTCTCGCCAAACCCCATGTGACGCCGTTCGTCTTTCACGACTCCGGTCAGCACAGCGGCCGTGATCGGGTCCGCACTGGCGGCATGGGCCTGGAAGGCACTGAATTCCATCGCCTCAAGGATGACGTTCTGGACCAATAACGACGCTTCCCAATCCCTCTGATCGACAAACTCCAACAGCCGGTCCTTGAATTTCAAGAGGCTGTGGTTGGCTCGCTGGTCGATTTCGGTCCAGGGGTCGGAAACGCCCAGCATCTTCAGCCGATGGACAAAAACCTCCAGGTGACGCCCCTCATCGACTACCTGGGTGGCGAGAAAGATGGCCGCCTCCGGATCGGGCGCGAATCGAATCATGCCGCTGGATGCTTCCAGAGCGGCGCGTTCCCCGATGCAGTAGTTGCACAGGGTCGTGATCAGGAACTCCAGTTCCTCGCCGGCAAAGGTCTGCTCGGGCAGGTCGGGATCGCAGCCGAAGCTGGTCCCGCCAAGGTATCCGTCCACCGCTTCCAGCCAGAACTGGAAGGAGTGAACCTCGGCGAGAAAGTCTTCCTGGCTCAGCTCGTGAGGTTCGACAGTCTCGGACATCGACGACTACGCGGCGGGCGGCAGATACTCGAGCCCGATGCGAGCCAGTCGAGTCTTGAATTCTCCGATCACCGTGTTGGACAGAACCGCTTCCATCTCTTCGGAGTCGGCCGTGTTGAGGTCCACACCCTGATACATGGCGGGCCCCGCATCGGGATCTGCGCTGGTTTGAACTTCCTGAATCACCTCTTCGCTTTCGGCGAAAGAATCCGAGAACACCGCCAGCATGTGCGCGGTCATTTCCTGCTGCATCTTCTGAATCTCCGGCTTCTTTTCCGGTTGAGCCTGGAGCAGCGAACCGATGCGGTTTTCGCCAAAACCCACGTGACGCCGCTCATCGGCGATGGTGCCGGACAACGTGTGGGCAAACTTGGGGTTCGCAATCTCGTTGGTGGCATGCATCATCTCGAAAACGCTGAAGGCCATGCCTTCGAGAACGATGTTCTGTCCTACCACTCCGGCCACGAAATCGCCTTTGTCTATTTTCTCCAGCAACACCTCGGCGAACTTCACCAGGTTCGGGTTACCGTAGTTGGCAAGAGTGCCGTCGAGATCGCTCTTCTTCACCCCCAGGTCATAGAGTCGCTGGGTGAAGATCTCCACATGGCGCGCTTCATCAAGGGTCTGAGTCGCCAGAAACATGCGGCTGGGATCGTCGGGAGCCAGATTGATCAACCCGGACGATGCCGCCAGCGCGGCGCGCTCTCCCAGCACCAGTTGAACTGTGGTGCGGATTTCCTGCTCGAGGAAGTCCTCGTTGTCGAGCATCGCTTCCGATTCTTTTTCACCGGGCCGGTGGCCGTACTCAGTGCTGTCCAGATAGCCTTGAGGACATGACTCGAGCCAGCTCTGTATCGAGAAAGCGGATAGAAAATCAGACATGTTTGTAACTCCTTTACGAGTGGCAAGTCGACCGAACATCGGACGTAAAAATCAGGTACGCGAATCCTACCGACGCCTCGAATACGCTCGTTGACCTGAATCAAGCTTGATGCGATAACTTTCTATCTGCGGACCAGCAGGCAGTGCGGCAGGTCCTCTTCGGGAATTTCGACGGGTCTTCTGATACGTACCACATGCCCGGAACCCGGCGCCACGCTCAAGGTCCCGCCCGCCTCGTCTTCAAGTTCGGTCAGCTCGAAAGCGCGGTTGCCCCCGGGTGTCATGAGTTCCATGGAATCACCCACCTCGAAATGGTTTTTGACTGCAATGGTGAGCCATTCATCCGAGGCATCCAGCACCTCGCCGACGAAGCGCTGCCGATTGCCCGACTGGCTGCCTTGCTCGTAGCTCTGGTACTCGGCCGGTGGATGGCGGCGATAGAAGCCCTCCGTGTAGCCTCTATTGGCTAGCATATCCAGCTCTTCCATCATCCCCATGTCGAACGGCCTGCCGCTTGTCGCATCGTCGATAGCACGACGGTAGACCTGGGCGGTACGGGCGACGTAGTAGTGTGACTTGGTTCGACCTTCGATCTTCAGCGAGCTGATTCCCATCTCGCAGAATCGGGAAACGTGCTGCACCGCGCGCAGATCCCTGGAATTCATGATGTAGGTGCCGAACTCGTCCTCGAAGGCCGGCAGGTACTCGCCGGGACGGCCTTCCTCCTGGAGCAGAACCTGGAGCTGAACAGCCGGACCCTGGGTGTCGCTCGCGAGGTCCATGGGTTTTACCGGGATCAGATCACCGGCATCGTCGTCCGTGGCTTCATGCACCTGATAACGCCAGCGGCAGGAGTTGGTGCAGGCGCCCTGGTTTGAATCCC
>QIDL01000490.1 GCA_003228415.1 Gammaproteobacteria bacterium
ACTTCGCGGTCAATCCGCTCACGGCCTGGTTGAACCTGGCTTCCTGGGTAGGCTACGGGCTTATCTACACGTTGTTTCTGAAGCGGGCGACACCTCAGAACATCGTGATCGGGGGTCTGTTCGGGGCGGCACCACCGCTGTTCGGCTGGGCGGCGGTATCGAACAGCATCGAACCCGGAGCATTGCTGCTGGTGTTGATCATCTTCGCCTGGACGCCGCCCCACTTCTGGGCCCTGGCGCTGGATAGAAAGGCGGACTACCAGTCCGCAGGCATTCCCATGCTGCCGGTGACGCATGGCAGCAGCTATACGCGCCGACACATTTTCTTTTACACCTTGATCCTGTTCGCGGGTAGCTTGCTGCCCTTTGCCATCGGTATGAGCGGGTTGTTGTATCTGGCGGGTGCCGTGGCGCTGGGCAGCGGTTTCATCTATTGGGCGGTGGTGTTGCTGCTGAATTCGAATCCCGCCGCGCCCATGGAGATGTTCAAGTACTCGATTGTTTACCTGATGCTGCTCTTCGTGGTTCTGCTCATCGATCATTATCTGGTGGTCGCGGGCATTGCTACCGGGTTTATACCCGTAGCTCCGCTACTGAGCCTGAGTCTGGATGCCAGCGGAATCGGCGCGATGGTCGTTGCATGACACCCTTGAGGAGCACTGTCGGTCTGTGTCTTGGCTTCATCGCCGTCGTGGTCGGGTTGTTTGTCTATTCTGTGGTCCGCACACCTGTGATGAGCGAGAGCGAACTCAGGGAGAAAGGTGTATTCATCCTGCCGCGACCGCGGGAGCTCTCTCAATTCCAACTCTACAGTCATACCGGTTCCGTGTTTACGCTCGATGATCTGGAGGGTCGTTGGACCTTTGCCTTCTTTGGTTTCACCAACTGCCCCGATGTGTGCCCCACCAGCATGTCGGTGCTGGGTCAGGCAAGCCGGCAGATTGCTGACCGTTCCACCACGGATGCCGCCCTCTTCCAGGGGCTGATGGTATCGGTCGATCCAGAGCGGGATGACGCGGAAGCCCTGGGGCGATATGTCAGTTCATTTTCGGAAGACCTCACGGGTCTCAGCGGCGAGCTTGGCGCACTGGCAGCGTTTGCCCGGGAAATGAATGTTCACTTCGCCAAGGTGCCGGTCTTCGATGATGCTGGAACACCCGTTGCCGATCGGTTCAGTGTGGATCACTCTGCCAATATCGTCATCATCAACCCCCAGGCCAGATACCACGGCTTCATCAAATATCCTCAACAAGCTGGTACCATTGTGGCTGCATTCGAATCGCTGGCAGCCAATTTCTGATAGCAGTCGACCAGTAGGATCTCGAGACCGCTTGGCGCATGTGGCCGAATTCTGCCACTCAACAACGCCGCTAAGATCTCAAGGCTACCGACGCTGCTTCGATACTCAGTCAACTGGCTGAATATCCCTGTTAAAATCACTATGCTCAGACACTCATGGCGCCCATTGTGGTCAATGCGGCGGGACCGCACTCGCGACAGATCAATGAGTTGGCAGGGGTGGCGGGCTCTCTGCAGACTACTACTCAGCCACATCGCCACGAAGTTGCGTACCTGTCTGCGCCGGCAGCTTATATAGATCATGGCAATGGCTTCGTCATCGATCTCGATACCGGTGTGTATCAGCGTCCAGACGGCAAGGATCTTCTCATCGGATCTGCAGACCCGGATTGTGACCCGCCGGACATTGTCGACCCGGATGACTACAGCTCTGAACTCACCGAACAATGGACATTGCGGGTCTATCGGGCGGCACAGCGGTAACCAGTTCAAGAACGCGCCACTGGTGGGGGACCTCATGGCGGATATCATCACGACGGCGGCAGCCGGACGTGATCACGACAAAACCCCGGTTGTGCTGGAATTACCTCATGTCGGGCGTTCGGTGGATCTGTCTTTTTACTCGCGTAACCGAAAGCTGCAGAAAACCCGTTCCGTTGTCGCTTGAGCTTCCGGAGCACAGATTGTCGCCGCTGTACATTACCTGCGAGTCCGACGATCTGTAGGCATGCCTGAAATGTGCGGACGGTCACGGCCGTTGGTCTTCATGTCTCTAGACTGGGAGAGATAGGCGTTTCAGGGTCAAGATCATGAATTTCAAACACCTGTTGTTTGTTGTTGTTTTGCTGGGTTGTGGTAGTGCGGTTGCTGCTGATGACAAGGTCAAGGCCGCCATCGGCGGTGGTGCCGGGGGTGCGATCGGCGCCGTTATCGGTGACGAGATCGGAGATCGCAGCGGAGCCATCGTTGGCGCTGCCCTGGGCGCTGCTGTCGGTACTGCCATTGCTACCGACGGGTCGGACGACAAGCCTGCGAAATCAAAAGGTCATGACCTTCACCATGACGATGTAGCCTACACTGGCCAACCCTCGGATCGCCACTGTCCTCCCGGTCAGGCCAAGAAAAATCGCTGCTAGGGAAACTCTGAATAAGTCCCTAATGAGGGCATAATTATCCATCGCAATTCGACCGTGAATCTCCACGGAACAATCGACGTTTTCCGAACTGGAGTACGACCACAAGAAGCGAAAACACGACGGGAGAAGTTTCTCGAACGCATGGACTGACTCGTTCCCCGGGAGAAGCTTGAGAGGAAGATCCGCCGGTACTATCCAAAACCAGGTCGCGGCCGCCGTCCCTATCCACTATCAGTGATGATGCGCATTCATTGCGTGTAGTTGTTCTACAACCTCAGTGATCCGGCGATGGAAGACATGCTGTACGAGATCGAATCGGTGAGGCGCTTCGTGGGGCTGAAGCTGAGTGGCTCCATTCCTGATGAGACGACGATTCTGAATTTCCGCCACCTGCTTGAGAAACACAACCTGGGTACGAAATTGTTCGAAGCTATTAATCGTCACCTTGCCGATCATGACCTGATGCTGAGAGAGGGAACGATCGTGGATGCGAGCATTGTGTCCGCTCCGACCTCCACTAAGAACAGCAAAAAGGCCCGGGACCCGGAGATGCATCAGACACAGAAAGGCAACGAATGGCACATCGGCATGACAATGCATATTGGCGTGGATGAGGCATTGGGGATCGTTCACAGTGTCTCGACCACACCAGCGAATGCTCATGACGTCACCCAAACAGGCAATCTGTTGCATGGTGAAGAGGAATGCGTCTGGGCGGATGCTGGATATCAAGGCGTAGACAAACGTGACGAGCACGCAGATCGAGAGGTTGATTGGTTGATCGCACTGAGATCGGGTAGGCGGCGTCAGCTAAATCCGCGCAGTGTGGCAGGGCGGGCCGAAAAGGCCAAAGCCAGCGTACGCGCCAAAGTGGAGCATCCATTCCGCTATGTAAAACGCATGTTTGGCTACAAAAAGGTGCGGTATCGAGGGCTCGCCAAGAACACGCAGAGAATCAGTCTGTTGGAGGATAGTGCAAATAAACGTTCTATTGGAGAAGTTAGGAAAGTATCGAAATCTGTGCTGTTTGATCGTTGTCCATTGGGTTTAGGACGGTAAGGCGAGAATCTGGCGTCTGGCCAGGTAAATGGCTGGCGATGATGTGGGTCGATCTCGCCAGCCGATATGTGAAGACCCAGAGGATCGCCTGGACGACGGTCGTGAAGCGTCGAATGGAATCTCAGCGGTGATGGGTCCGGTCACTCTTCTCGGCGGTTGCCTGGGCGGAGCCTGTAATCCGTCGATCTGATCAACATTGAAGACGGTGTAGCCTTTCATGAAGGGAATGGCGTGTTCGTCTTCTTGTTCATCAATCTCTGTTTTGGAGATTGAGCTGGCATAGACGACCGGTGATCCTTTCAAGCCTTTTTCGAGTGAGGCCACGATTTGGTCGGTGATGCAGCTATAAATGTCCTGCCGGGGTTTGTTGTCTTTGGTCATGATCGTCTCCTTTGTAGATGCGGTTTCTTTGCGAAAGACGCGAAACATCGAAGATGGGGGAAGACGTCCTGGCACCGTTTAAGGGAAACCGGCAACACGGCTCATGAAATGAGAGGGTGCGGGCAGCCGGTTGCCTGGTCGTCGATCCCGGCTAGAAAAGTGAAGCTATGAGAAGAAACCGCCAAAGGAACAGGCAGAATTGGCCAACTGTAAGCCCAGCAGAACAGTGCCACAGCACAATAAGCGAAATTTAGATCGACATAATAAACGAAATATAGTACAGCTTAATAAGCGAATATATACACAACACAATAAACGAAATATAGTACGACACGATAAGCGAAAGAAAGGACGAGATCATGGCAACACCGTCAGAAAAACTGGCTGAATCCCTGGAAGAGCTTCATAAGCTCCAGGAAGGTGGTGCCGTGGCCATACGGTCTACTGATCTGAGCAGAACCCATAGAGAGCGCCTTACTCAGAACGGTTTCCTGGAAGAGGTAATGAAAGGCTGGTACGTCGCTTCCCGTCCTGATGAGACTGCCGGGGAGAGTACCGCCTGGTACACGTCTTTCTGGGAATTTTGCGCAGCCTATCTGGCGCAGGTAAAAGACGATGACTGGTGTCTATCGCCTGAACAGTCCGTATCACTTCACGCAGAGAACTGGACGGTACCTGCCCAGCTATTGGTTCGGGCAAAAAAAGCGAGCAATAACATAACTACCTTGCCGCACGATACGTCGTTACTTGATGTCAGGACGTCGATACCTGATGAGAAAGATATTGAGATTAAGGAAGGGCTGCGGATATTTTCATTACCGGCTGCCTTGATCTCCTGTACTCCTGGATATTTCAAGCAGAAGCCGACAGATGTGCGTGCTGCACTGGCTATGGTGCGTGATGCATCAGAGGTATTGGACGGGCTTCTGGAAGGTGGTCACAGCGTTGTCGCAGGACGATTGGCTGGTGCATTCCGGAATATAGGACGTGACCTAATCGCTGATGAAATTCTAATAACAATGCGCGCCGTGGGATATGACGTTCGAGAGAACGATCCGTTTTCTGCGCGAACAAAGGCCGTTTTAACGGTACGCGAACAATCTCCCTACGTTAATCGCATCCGCCTGATGTGGCAGGACTTGCGAGGCAAGGTTATCGATCACTTTCCGGAAGCTCCCGGCGTTCCAGGGGATTCGGATTCATACCTGAAACAGGTTGACGGTGTGTATGTGAACGACGCCTATCACTCTCTATCAATTGAGGGCTACCGTGTTACGCCCGAACTCATTGAGCAGGTAAGAAGTGGCAACTGGAATCCGGAGGAGAATCAGGATGACCGAGAGCAGCGGAACGCTCTTGCTGCCCGTGGATACTGGCAAGCATATCAGGCTGTAAGAAAGAGTATTGCGTTGATATTGGGTGGTGCTAATGCCGGTTCTATTGCTGATGATGATCATCGTAACTGGTACCGGGAAATGTTTGCACCGGGGATTACAGCCGGTGTTTTACAACCAGGCGATCTTGCCGGTTATCGCAATGCACCGGTCTATATCCGCCGCTCAATGCATGTACCACCGAACCGGGAAGCTGTTCGCGTTGCAATGCCTGCTTTTTTCGATCTCGTAAGAGAAGAAACAGAAGCATCAGTTCGTGTAGTGCTCGGACACTTCATCTTTGTGTATATCCATCCCTATATGGATGGCAACGGAAGAATGGGTCGCTTTCTAATGAACTCAATGATGGCTAGTGGCGGTTATCCGTGGACAATCATCCCGCTAGAAAAACGAGCTGAGTACATGGCTTCATTGGAACGGGCGAGTGTCCACCAGGATATTGAGCCATTCACCAACTTCCTTGGTACGTTGGTAAAAGCAGGACTTGCTGGCGAAGCCATACCGGAAATCCCGAAATAGAATTTACCATCATGCTCATACCTGCATGTATGGGCATGTCCATCACCATGATCACCATGGTGGTCATCATGATGATGGTTGTGCATTGGGTTTAGGACGATAAGGCGAGAATCTGGCGTCTGGCCAGGTGAATGGCTGGCGATGATGTGGGCCGATCTCGCCAGCCGATTTGTGAAGACCCAGAGGATCGCCTGGACGACGGTCATGAAGCGTCGAATTGAATCTCAGCGGTGATGAGTCCGGTCACTCTTCTCGGCGGTTGCCTGGGCGGAGCCTGTTGCTGATGGACGTGGTCGAGATTCTTTTGGATGAGGTGTGGCTGAGTGATGGCCGCGATGACGCGCAACCTGCCACCGCACCTTGGACACAGCTCGATGTCGATGTTGAACACGCGCTTGAGCCTCTCAGCCCAGGAAAGGGGGGCGAGGGGTGGTCGGGTGATGTACCGGTATAGCCGTTCCAGACGAGCTGCTTCAGCGAATGCAACGAGAAAGTCAGGGACAGGTGACCGCGATTCCGGTCACCCGAGTGAGCTTTCTGGCCCGAGTGCACAACTCCTCTCGCCAGCTATCGTCCA
>QIDL01000211.1 GCA_003228415.1 Gammaproteobacteria bacterium
GGTTGTTGGACAGTCCGGTCACCATCATACGGCCGGGCAGCGCATAGCTGGTATGCGGTCCAACCACCCCGCCAGAACGAGCCACGAAGTCGTCGATGGTCTTGTGCAGCTTCGGCACCGCAGGATTCGAATAGACATCGAAGATGAAGATCTTGCTGGAATCAAGGCCACTCGCCCAGAGAAATCGGCGATCGTCTGTGAACCCGGAGTGATGCGCCTCGTTGCGCCCACCCACGGAGAAGACATTGACCACCTGCCCATACTTCGCCGAATCCGGATTGACATCGACCGTGACCAGCTTGTCCTGGCCGTCGCCGACACCTTCCATGCCGCGAGTCCAGACATAGACAAAGTCCTCCTGGCCGACGATCTTCGCCATATAGGGCGACATGCAGGTTTCGTCCGCATAGACGGACATCGCAGAAAACATGAAAACAATCGCGCACAATCGAATGATACGCATGGCAAACTCCCTCCCTTTCCATACCAGACTGGCTATGCTAACACCTCTGTCTGGTGCTGGGGCAACGCTGGGGAAACGCCGGTAGAAAAAATGGGCCGAACCGATTCACCGACCATTCGCTCACTCCTGCGGGCACTCGGCGCTTTTGGACTGCTCACGCTGTTCGCGCCGGGTACCAGTCACGCCGGTGAAGGCCGGAGTCCTGAATTGAATCGCATTGGCCAGGGCGACCCGCGTGACGGCTACTCTTCGCCCGACTACGAGACCCGTTCCCGTGCCGTTCCCGGGCAGACGGGCATCCGGGCAGAATTGGCCGAACTTGCGACCACGGCCCCCCTCGGTTTACCCGAACTCCCGAATCCACCCTCGCAAGCCTTGATCGATTTAGGCCGGAAGCTTTTCTTCGATCGTCGATTGTCCGACAACAACACCCTTTCCTGCGGGATGTGCCACATCCCGGAACAGGCCTTCACCCAGAACGAACTGGCAACTCCGGTTGGCATCGAAGGCCGCTTCGTTCGCCGCAACGCACCCGCTCTCTACAACGTGGGTTATCGTAAGGTACTGTTTCACGACGCCAGGGAAACCGAGCTAAGCAAACAGATCTGGGCACCCTTGCTGGCACAGAATGAAATGGGTAATTCTTCGAAGTCGGCCGTACTCGGCAAGGTCGATGCTGATCCGGTTTATGCTGCCGCTTTTACTGACTTGTTCGAAGAAGGATTGACCGACCGTTCACTCGGGTTGGCCCTTGCCGGTTACCAGCGGGCACTGCTGTCGGGCGATAGTCCCTTCGACCGATGGTTCTATGGCGGTGACTCGGATGCGCTCAATGATGCCGCCAAGCGCGGCTTCCGCCTTTTCGATGAGCACCAGTGCAGTCGCTGTCATCAGTTCTCCAACTCGTACGCCCACTTCACCGACGACGCCCTGCACCGGACCGGCATTGGCTTTCGCAGTCAGCAACTGCGCGCGCAGCCCGTGAAGTCACTGCAGATTGCTCCAGGTGTCATCGTTCCACTCACCATCGACGTCATACCACCGGCCCATGGAGATCAAGGCCTGAAAGAGATCAGCGGGGAAGAACGGGATCTCTGGCGCTATCGAACGCCATCACTGCGCAACGCCGCCATCACTCATCCCTACATGCATGATGGTAGTCTCCCCACGCTCGAGGCAGTCATCGAGTTCTATGACAGCGGCGGTGGCGCGGATCCAGCCAAAGACCCATTGCTGGTACCACTGGGGTTGACCGCCCGACAGAAGAAGGATCTGGAAGCCTTTCTCCGATCCCTGACCGCACACAATGTCGATATCCTGGCCGCGGATGCACGCAGCGCACCCATTGGCGATCCAGTTCGACATTGACACTGAAGCTGGTGATCTTAGAGCATCCCGCCCGCCGAAATAATTAGTTGAACGAAGTTGCTACGCGCGATGAGGCGTTGAAGAAGTCCTGGAAGTTCTGGGCGTATCGATAGAAAAGATCCTGCCGATACTGGTCGTCCACCGGGGAATAGGTGATGCCTTCTTCCAGAGACAGATCGAGGCTGTTGAGCGTATGTTCCCGATCCGCTTTGCCGTGAGTCTGTATGTTACCGATCATCGCCGCCCAGAGTCCGACCGGCATGTTGATGACGAAATCCGAATCTTCCAGATCTGCCAGGTCGACGACCTCTATTCCAGCACATTCCAGACCATCGAACTCGATCAGGAAATGCTCATCACCGATGCTGAAACCTGCACGCGTATGACACGCCCCACCACCACCGCTGTGCAGCGAACTGTCCGAGTTGTAGACCTGGCGAACTTTTTCGAACCATTTCTGTGATGGAAATTTCGTCATCTCTGATTCTCCCCCTGTCACCCGTCCACTATATAGTGGCGTGTCATTTCAGATCAGAAAAGGTTTTAATAAATACTCCGCAGGAAAACAACCGATGAAAATTATGCGAATCAACCGAGCGCTCGTCGCCATGTTATCCGCCACTCTGTTCGGAGTGGCTCCATTCACCGCCCTCGCCGAGGGTTGCAACGCCGAGGAGGTTGGTTATGTGGCCACCTTCAAGGTCAAGGCAGGTAGCGAAACCGCCTTCGAATCAGCCATCACCACCCTCGCCGAAACAGTCCGGCGCCTTGAACCCGGCGCCGTTCTCTATGCCCCTTTCAAGGGACAGGACAATACCTACTACATGATGGAACGTTATCAGGACGGCGCAGCCCGGGAAGCGCATGCCACTTCTGAAGAAGTTCGTGCTCTCTTTCCAACCCTGGGACCACACCTCATCGGCGCCCCGGACGTCCAGCCGGTCAGCGCGGTCTGCGGCTAAGGCTCGGCCGCTGATCGAACCCAGCGTTCAAGCGGCACTCGTAGCAGCCATATCACCAGTGCCACCACCAGAATCAGTATCAACCAACGCACCGCACCCAGCGCGAGAGACAGATCGGCGGCAGGCAGGGTGAAGGTGTACTGACCGAGCACCTGCCAACGCTCCACCAGCCAATGCCAGGCCGTGTGCGCTACCAGCGCCGACAGCAGTATGATCATGGGCCGCACGGGGAGGCGCCGCGCCGCGAAGTGCAACAACGGCACCACCATGATCAGCACCAGCAGCTGACCGATCTCGATGCCAAGGTTGAAAGCGAAAAGCGAAGTCAGCAGATGGTCTCCTGCGAACTGCAACGTCTCACGCAGGGCAAATGAAAATCCGAATCCGTGCACCAGCCCGAAGCCGAAGGCCACCAGCCAGCGCCGACCGACGGAAGGTTTCAACAGATTTTCAAACGCCATATAGACGATTGACGCGGCAATCAGCACTTCCACCAGGGGTGGAAACCACAAACTGCTCGGCACCAGATCGAAGAGCGACGCTGCCAGCGTAATCGAGTGCGCAAGCGTAAAGGCGGTGATCACAACCACCAGGGTGCGGAAATGGAACAGAGGAATCACCAGCGCAACGACAAACAGCAGATGATCCATGCCATCGAGAACGTGGCTGAAACCGAATCCGAGAAATCGTGTGAACACCTCCAGAAGTCCCGGGTCCAGACTCACCCGGCCCGGATCCCCGAGGAAACTGATACCACGGGATTCTCCATCCGCCGACAGAAACCGGATCTGAGTGAGGGTGTGCATACCCAGCCTCGCCAGGGTAGGTTCCACCATGAACTCCGCACGCTTCGATTCAATCTCATACACCAGCGCCACATCCAGAAGTGCGGCCTCCCGATACAGCTCGGTATCCACGGGCAGGCGCTCGGTATAAACGCTCTGTCGTGCCGTGGAGAAGTTGTCAAAGGTCTGGTCGTTGGGCAATGCAACCCGCACAGCGTCAATCACCGGCACGTCCAGCCGTCGACCCGATTGGTAAATCGAGAAATCGTTCAGCAGCCAGAGCGACACCGCATCGATGAGCTGCGAATCGATTCGCTCGAGATCCAGAGAACCCGATTCACGGGAGCTGAACTCGAAGTCCCGCATCGCAGCCAGCGGTACCCGAATCAATCCGATGAGGGTATTGCCCTCCGGCTTCAGGTAGATCTGAACCCGCACATCATTCGGAATCTCATGCGCCTGGGCCATCCAGCCAGAGCAGAGCGCCACCAGTAACAGTGCCAGACCAAGCGTCGGCCGATTCCTCATATCTCCATCCAACCCTGTCTCTGCAATCGACCATCGCGTCTGCTTATTCGTAACAAACGAGTATACTGGTCTTCTCATCACTACAGTTACGCGGAGCCAGAGGGAAACCATGTCGCAGCAGCGCAACCGACTCATCGGCTTCAGTCTCGTCTTCACCATCGTCATGCTCGGATACGGACATTGGCTTTTGCAGGACGTTGCCGATGCCGCCACCGACCAGGCACCCAGATTCGAAGTCGACCCACTGTGGCCCAAACCGCTGCCGAATCACTGGGTGCTGGGCTCCGCAATCGGGGTCGGTGTGGATAGCCGGGATCACGTATTTGTCATTCACCGCCGTCAATCCTTCAACACCAGAACGGAAATCGGCGCCGCCATGGATCCACCCACCGGCGAGTGCTGTATCCCGGCACCGAACATTCTGGAATTCGATCCTGCCGGGAATCTGGTGAACTCCTGGGGCGGTCCGAGCGAAGAATACGAGTGGCCATCGTCGAATCATGGCCTCACCGTGGATCATAAGGACAACATCTGGATCGGCGGCAACGGGCGTGGCGACAGCCATATTCTCAAGTTTACCCGTGATGGGAAGTTCCTGGCTCAGATCGGCAAGCCCGGACAGGACGCCAACTCAAATTCCAGCGAGCACTTCGGTCGGGTAGCAAAGATTTCTTTCAACGCCACGGACAACGAAGCCTATGTCGCGGACGGCTACAGCAACAAGCGCGTTGCCGTCCTGGATGCCGACAGTGGCGAACTCAAGCGCTATTGGGGCGCTTATGGCAACAAGCCGGACGATACAGACCTGGGGCCCTATGATCCGGACGCGCCACTGGTGACTCAGTTCCGTAACCCTGTCCACTGCGCGGAGCCATCCAACGACGGTCTGGTCTATGTCTGCGATCGCGCCAACGACCGCATTCAGGTTTTCAAAGCAGATGGCAGCTTCGTCACCGAAAAGCAGATCGCACCTCGAACCCTTGGCGACGGCTCCACCTGGGACATCGCTTTCTCAAGAGATGCCGAGCAGAAATTTCTGTATCTGGCAGATGGTAAGAACATGAAGGTCTACGTCATCCTGCGCGAGACTCTGGATGTGCTGACCAGTTTCGGCGACGGCGGGCGGCAGCCGGGGCAGTTCTTTGCCGTGCACAGCATCGCGACAGATTCCAAAGGTAACATCTACACCACGGAAACCTATGAGGGAAAGCGCGTACAGAAATTCGTTTACCTGGGAACCGGCCCTGTGACCAAACGCGATCAAGGCGTCGTCTGGCCCCGCAGCTAGGGCAATCTTCTACTTCTTCCTGGAAGCGAGGAATTTCAGCAGTGTGACTGCTTCTCCTGGATCCGTGCGTCCAATGGGTGAACTCGCGTAGCAGGAGGACAATACCCGACCCGATGCGGTGATCAGAAATTCCGAAGGCTGGATGTGATCGCGCCGCTCTTCCCACCAGGCGCCAATTGTGTCTCCATCCGCGCGGGTCATACCATAGGCAACCGGGAAGCTGAGATCCTGGCATACAGTCAATGTGTCTTCCTCGCTGTCTACGCTACCAGCGATGATGGAGAGACCGAGCGCTTCAAACTCACTCAATCGTTCTTCGTAGCCGGCTAACAGTCGGCGACAGAAGGGTCACCAATGCCCTCGGTAGAAGAGCACCATGGCGTAAGGGGTCGCCACGTCGTCCGGCAATGTCATGGAACCACCACCGGCCAGGTTCAGGGCCAGCGACGGAAAGGTATCCATCAGGTTGAGTTTTTCAGCCATAGTTCCGACTCCCAGGTATCAGAATCAGTGTGTGATTCTACACCCGAAGTCAGATCAGTGTGTCGCGCCGCCTGTGACCGTTCGCCAGGTACTGGCGGCCTCGCTGAGGCCGTCGTGCTCCAGACCCTCACAACAGGCCAGCAACCGCTCCATGACGGCAACACCGGCACCCGACTGAGCAAGAAACCGGCAGATGCCGTGGAACGCGGGTGTGACCACATACTCGGCCTTGCGTTTGTCGCCCGGCCAGGTTCGCTTAAGCACCCACTCGCTTTTCTTGGCCCGACTTGCGGGCGGTTTCAAAAACAGCAACTCGTCGCGGCAGTTACCGATCTCGAGCCACACCTTGGCCCGGCGGCTGGCGGCCGATTCAAATTGAGCGGATCCCGGCAACCGATCGATCCAGGTCGCTATCCGTTCTGCCTCGGATACTTTTCTCGGCGCCTGCCCTGGCGACTTCTGTCGCGCCTTTGCTGACGCCTTCT
>QIDL01000136.1 GCA_003228415.1 Gammaproteobacteria bacterium
CCTCGACCATTCGCTACTACGAGAAAGTAGGGCTGATCGACCACCAGCAGCGGGTTTCCGGTCGGCGACGGTTTGACGACCGTGCGCGGTCGGCACTTCGCTTCGTGCAACTCGCCCAAGCTGCCGGATTCACAATAAGTGAGATCAAATCTCTTCTCGAAAGTCATGCGCAAGACCCGACCGGTGCAGGCGTATGGAAACCGTTTGCCGAAGCCAAGCAGACCGAAGTCCGCCAACAGATCGATACTCTGCAGCAGATGGATCGTGTGTTGACCGAACTCATTGGCTGCCGGTGCAGTTCAATCGAGGCTTGTGTCCGACTGGCCACATCCGGTGAATGTTCAGCCGATCAGAGCCTGTGTGATGGCGGCTGTTGAGGCATTTGGGGTGGTGGCCATCTCGATCATGGTGGCCAGTTACGCGCTCGAGAAGCGCAGTCCGATCTACATCGCAACGTTTGCCTTGGGATGCGCCCTGGCGGCTGGCTATGCCTACCTGCTCGAATCCTATCCGTTTTTTGTCGCGGAGATCCTCTGGGCGGGCATCGCCGTCGCCCGCTTTCGGCGGGTAACCCTCGGCACAAGGCGCGAGTCAGAGTTGCATGCAGGCGGCAAGCGAAGCAAGCACAGCAAAGGAAAAGATCGCTTTATGCACCAGTTTCTTTGATGCGACAAACGTTGCGGCAATCAGCGCAATCGCAACAAACAATCCAAAGGTCGGAATCGGCACGTTCCAGCTTATTCCAAACAAGCCGTTGATGATGTCTCCAAGAAACGGATAGGACATGAGTCTCTACTCAGCGGTTGTTCGCGTGGACCATCCCGAACGCTCAATCTTTATGGTAGAACGCTTCACGCTCCTGAGACGCATAGACCACTGGAATTTCTTCATCAGCCAGGGCAGGCATCCATTTTTTCCGTGCCAGAGCGGCTTCTATGTATGGAGCCAGCTCTGCTGCCTTCTGCGCCTCTCGCTCCTCTCTACCGGCAACGAACTTCGGCATCACATCCCGGGCAAACAGTTCAAGACTCTCACAGATATGATCGTGGCGGTTCTTCCCACCCTGCTGCAGAAAGATAATCTGATCCACACCCACATCTTGAAATCCACTGATGAACTCGGAAAATTCCTCAGGCGTACCGATTCCCGGTGCACCAATGGTCGGCAGGTCTCGATCTTTCAGCGCTTCGTATTCTTCCCACAAGGCCGTGCGGCCGGGTTTGATGTCGTTGGCTACCAGAGCATTGATCGCATAGCGGAAAAAGGCAAAGCCATCTTCACCTCGGCGTCGGCTTTCCTGCGCATCCTCATGCAGAGAAAAACCGGCAACAACCGCAAGATTGGCATTAACGGAATGTCCCAGCGGCACGCACTCCTCCGATTTGATGATCGAGTAGTAGGTATCTGCCCAGGTTTTCGCCTCTTCCGGATCAACGAATGTAAACGCCAATGCTCCCATCCCGTTACGAGCGGCTACCTCAATGGTTTTTCGATTGGTACATGCCAGCCACATGGGTGGATGGGGTTTCTGATGGGGCTTCGGCAGCACGTTGCGGCACGGCATCGAGAAACCGGCACCTTCGTACCCCGGATAAGGATCCATCACCATCATGTTGGCAATCTGCTCGGCCGCTTCCAGCGACAAAGCCCTTTTGTCCTTCGCGGGTATGCCATAGCCATGTAATTCGAGCCGGGTGGCACCCTCGCCGATGCCGAACTCGACCCGTCCATTGGAAATCAGATCCAGCATGGCGACGGATTCCGCCGTTCGTGATGGGTGGTTGTAGTTGGGAATGACCTGCCGAATACCAAAGCCGACCCGGATATGCTGCGTTTTTGCTGCCAGCGCGGTCAGAAATACATCGGAAGCCGAGCAGTGCGAATACTCATCGAGAAAATGATGTTCAACCGCCCAGGCGTTATCGATTCCGAGCCGATCGGCAAGCTGCACCTGCTCGATCGCCTCGTTGATCAGCCGAAGTTCTGCATCCTCGCTCCAGGGTTTCGGCAGCTGAAGCTCATAAAACACACCAAATCGCATTCTCCCCTCCTGTTGCGAGTTTTTAGTCCGGCTATCTGCCGTCGAGCGACGTCAATGAGGCGGGCGCTCATGATCTGCGTTTTTCATGCCCCTGGGCAGCTGCGGTGGCGCTTCCGGCACGAGTTGGGCGAAACCGGAATTCCGCTCGCCCTGCTGTACATCATGCGGATTGTGACACTCGGTGCAAACGAACCAACGCTTTTTACCGGTGCTGGCCCATTCACCAATGCGCTTGCCATGTATACCAGCTCGCCAGTCTTTGTAAAGCGGCCCGTGGCACGCACCACACAGTTTTTGCGGTTGATTGAAATCGATCTCATCACCGGCGTGATCGATGAACTTGTTGCGTACCTCAGGGTTATGACAATCCAGGCACCAGATACTGCCACGACCGTGCTGTAGATTCAGCGCATCCGGAACCATATCCATATGTATGGTCAGCTGGCGCGGGGTATTGTCGTTATTCGGAGGCGGAAACGTTCCGTTATGGCAGGCAGTTCCGCAAGCCGGAGGGAGGTTCAATTGACTGTCACGCGGCATGACCACCGCCTCACCCTGGCTGTAGTCGGCCTCGATCGGCATATCACCCATAGGCACGGTTCCATCGTATGGATCTCCCCACCAGAGCACACCGCCGGTCTTTTCGGAACACTTCACGTTGGGCAACCCTTCCTCAACTTCGGTGACCACCACTGCGGATGCGTTTTCGCGGCTTTCGAAACAGATTTCCCGTGCTTGTGCCTGAGCCTGGCCCGACAGAATTGCCAACAGCATGGCGACCGCCGCGGTCATCACCGGCAGGCCCCAGTATTCAGCCCTTTCAGCAAACACGTTCAGAGGTTCCCTGGTATCAGGCATCTGCGTATCTCACTTTTTTCACATCGTCAGCGGCAGTATCGCTGGCTTGTTTCGAATGATTGGACAAACTCACCTCGCCGAGGAGAATCCCGATCGCCCCTTTCAGCAGTATCGTCAGGACGATAAAACCAATCGCCCAGTTGCCGAGGCTGTTGAATATCTCGACCCAAGACGGAGAGTACTCCACGTACTCTCCGATCGGAGTCGGTATCGATCCCGGGATCATCAGACCCATGCCTTTTTCGATCCAGATCGCGATGAATGCCACACCGCAGACCCATGGCAGCAGGTGGTAATCCTTTCTCACCCAGGGAATCAGCAACAGAACGAACGCGCCCACCATCCCGATCATGGAGGCCCAGAACCATGGCACCAGCTTGGTGAGCCCATTGTGACCAAACATCAGGTATTGCAGGCCAAGCGAGTGCTCCGTGGGATGGTAAAATTCTGTAACGACCTCGGAAAGCGTCAGAAAGAGGGCGATGCCCAGGCACCAGACCACGATCTGAGAGAGCAGGTTGATGGCTTCGTCCTTGATCCACAGCTTGGTGTTGTTGCGAATGATGGAGAACACGATGATGATCAGTGCCGGTCCCGCTGCGAACGCGGTGGTGATGAACCTGATCGGCATCATGCCCACGTGCCACATGGGTCGCGCCGGCATGGTACTGATGAGGAACGCCGTTACCGTGTGAATACTGAGCGCCCAGACGATGGCGACGTAGATGATCGGTAGATAAATATTGTTGTTGAGCGGCTCACCCGTGTACTTCTTATAAAGATAGTAGAAGCCACCCACTACGTTGAGCAACAGATAGCCGATCAGCACAATCACATCCCAGCCCAGCATGGATCCGGGAAAGTTGTAGATACCGATGATCGGCACCATGTGCCAGAGCCGATCCGGCCGACCCATGTGGTTGAGCACGAACAGCATACACATGACGACCGCCGCGATTGCCAGCATTTCCCCAAGCACGGTGACGTCGTGCAACGCCTGGTGTTTATACACATAGGCGGGAAACACCACGGTCACCGCCCCAGCCGCCACACCCACAAGAAATACGAAGTTGGCGAGATAGAGCCCCCAACTCACCTGGTCGGTCAAACCGGTAACGATCATGCCTTCGGAAAGCTGCAGGTAATTCCCGTAGGCCCAGAAAAGCACGAAAATCCACAGAAAGCCGAGCCAGGCCCAGTACTTGATACCCCCCTTCCAGAGATAGAGGACATAGTCGATGCAGAAACTCACGATGTTCTTCATTTCAGACCCCCTCAATCGATGTAGTAGAAAAATTTCGGATAGGTATTCAGATCCGCTTTCATCCTGAACACCCTTTTATTGGCTAGCACTCGCCGGACTTCACTTTCGGGATCCAGCAGGTTGCCGAATTTACGCGCACCAACGGGGCAAACCTCGACGCAGGCCGGATAACGGCCATTACGCGTCCTCTGCAGACAGAACGTGCACTTCTCCACCACTCCCTTCATTCGCGGGCGATTACCCAGGTAATGGGTTTCGGGATTCATGTCTTCTTTGGCCAGCTTCGGCTCGCCCCAGTTGAACCGTCGCGCCCAGTAGGGACAGGCGCCGATGCACATACGACAGCCGATGCACCAGTTGTAGTCCACCACCACGATGCCATCCGGCTCCCGGTAGGTGGTACGCACCGGACAGACCTTCACGCAAGGCGGCTTTTCACACTGCATGCAGGCAATAGGCATGTAGAAAAAGTCTTCCTCAGGCACCAGTTTGGGATCGTAGTAGTGCTCGCCTTCGCCGACGACACCCGCCGCACTGTACGCATTACCGCCGATCTCGATGCCATAGCCGTCGGGATAGCCCTCCCCCATCTTGGTCTCGTCGAATCCGCCTTTCTCCATTTTCAGCACGCGAATCCACTCGATCTCCTGATCACCGCGAGACTGATTGTTCTCTTCGACGCAGGCCTTGGCGCAGCGCCGGCAGCCAATACACTTCTGGATATTGAGCGCGTAGCCAAAAAGCACGCCTTCCTCAGCAGGCTTGGTGTCGACACTGACCTTTTTCCCGTATTCGCTCGAATAGCGGCGCTCCAGGCGAACCACCGCCTCCTGCTTTTCGTCATCGCTCATGAGCCGGTAGTTACCCTGAAACCATTCGGCCCATTCCGTGTTGGCTTGAGCCTCGTCGGAATTGGTCATCAGAGCCGCTGTGCCGAGCAGTGATGCTGCGCTGACCCCGCTGGTATTCTTGACGAAACTGCGGCGGGTCATCGAGGTGGTGTCTGTGCCTCCGGTGGAGGTGATGTTTCTTAGTGGAATGGTGCTATTGGCCACGCTTAGTCTCCGTTACTCTCCGAGCGATGGATGCAGCACAGCCATAGAGCGTAGACTCCACGACTATCTGTGGTGCGGAAAATTCCAGCGGGCAGCATGCCTGAATAGCACCATCGTGGAACTCAGGATGTTCCCTTAGTTGAACCTTTCCGCAGTACGTGGCAAACGTAATACATGAACAAGAAAACCAGAATTTATTTCGGCCCCCCGCTTGCCCTGCTCACCGAACGGGAATCCAACACCATGGAAATCAGCGGGAGGATCAATCGAACCGCAGAACGCTATCTGGAAATCATCGCCCAGCACGAAATGGCGCTCTCCGGGCCGGAACGGGAGTGTCTGGAGCGGGTCTGCGCAGCGGGAGTGCTGGCGCCACATGAAATTCACGAACTCCCTATGGAAGTCGAACTCAACAAAGACCAGATCGAAGGACTCGACCGTGAGGCACTGGTACAGAAACTCGAATCGGCCAGCTTCGCTGATCTGGTGGCAGTGGTGGAATCTCTGGGCTACTGAACAGGTCCCGTTTTCTCATCGACAGATTCCGATGGCGGCATGCCCGGCCAGTGAGACGGATTCGCAGGGTCGGAGCCCGAACCGGTGAGTTCGCTCAACCCCGTACCCAGATCGCCGGTTACCTGATTGAGCTCGATTTTAAGGGCCTTGATCTCCTCGACCATCCCTTCCTCATCCAGTTGTTGACGAATACGGTCGAAGCCGATCTCATCGGATATCTGCTTTGACACCAGTGCCAGCCACCGCTTGAGCCTTCCCCACCAGGTGGCCAGCGCACGAATCGCTTCCGGCAACCGCTCCGGACCTATCACGAGCAGCGCCACGATCGCGATCAACAACACCTCGGGGGAGCCAATATCGAACATTCGGAGAGACACGCCTGAACACCGTGGCTGCAGTCTGAAGCCCAAGGCTCGTCACCGCAATCCGTATAATCCGTACCACTACGGGGTTCTCCAACGTTACCCTTGCCGATTGGCATCCTTGTCAATCCGAGACCACACATGCAGACGACATTTCGAGTTCTAAGAGGCTGGACCAAGGCGCTTGCACCCTACATAGCGAACACCATCACTGGAAGACGTTACCTATCCAATCGGGAAACTCGAAAGACGACACGC
>QIDL01000452.1 GCA_003228415.1 Gammaproteobacteria bacterium
TTCCAAGAGCGCGGTGATCGGCCTCACCAAGGCCATGGCCGTGGACCACGGCGGCGAGGGAATCCGGGTGAATTGCGTGGCCCCCGGCCCTGTCTACACACCGATGGTTTACAGTGGGGGAATGAGCGACGAGGCGCGGGCGCGCCGCGTTTCGGCGTCGCTGCTCGGTGTCGAAGGCAGCGGTTGGGATATCGGCCATGCAGTGCGATTTCTCGCTTCGGATCATGCCCGCTACATTACCGGCCAGGTCCTCGTGGTGGACGGCGGCACGACGCTACGCGGGCCGGAACGGGATATTCAGTGATGTGGTTGGCCGGTTGACCGCGCGCAGGAACCGTCACATTGTAGGCGCCACAGCCAGCAATACGATCCACCGCGAGGAACACGATGGAACGAGAACAGCTCAAACAGACACTTAGATCACTGCATGAGGAACTGGAATCTCAGGATGCGGTGGACCCGGAGCTCACGGAGCTGCTCGGCACGCTCGATCAGGACATTCACCATCTGATCAACCAGTCAGCCGAGGCACCGCAGATGGGGAGCACGGTCGATGCCGCGGAGTCTCTGGCTGCCCGTTTTGCTGCGACCCATCCCCGCGCCGAAGCGATCCTGCAGGAGATCGTCGCTCTGCTTGGAAGAATGGGTGTTTAGTCACAAGGTGCCGCACTGCCTGGTTACTGGCGGTGATCTTTTCGTTAATTAGCGGACGCGTCCCTCTCTGTCGGCCTATCGCGTCTAACGGCTTGCTTTCTATCCGGATACATGGGGTAAACTGCGGGTAGTGGGGAAGGAGTGCTGGGTATATAAGCTCAGTTTGCAGGATGCACGACATCTTTGTCAGCTATGCGCGAGACGACAAACCTTCAGTCCGGAAGCTGGTCGAGTCTTTCGAAAATGAGGGTTGGTCGGTGTGGTGGGATGACCGCATCGAAATCGGCGTCAAGTATTCGCGAATTTTGGACGAGGCTCTGAATCAGAGTCGCTGCGTAGTTGTGTGCTGGACTGGGTCAGCACTTCAGTCCGAGTATGTGAAATCCGAAGCTCACCGTGGTGACGCCAGGCACTTGCTGGTGCAGATAGCGCTGGAAAAAGTTGTTCTTCCTAATCCCTTCAGCGAATACGCCATTTCCGATTTGAGCGACTGGTCCGAAGAAGGGCTTGGGAATCTGGAGTACCAGAAATTGATTCGTGATATCGGCGGTCGACTTACGTTGGCGTCAACTGAAATTCCAATAGACACTTCGAACTACGTTCCTGGCTTTCTAGGAAGGCCAGCAACAGCCGTGCTCCCTTTTCGAAATCTCAGCGACAAGGAAGACCTTGATTATGTGCTCGATGGCTTGTCTGAAGAGATCATAGATCGACTGCAGCGCTTTAAGTCGCTACCGATTATCTCAGGACACTCGACACTACGACTGCAGGATTTTGGAGAAGTCGGCTCTATAGCTAAACAACTTGGTGCACGGTATCTGGTGCTGGGAACTCTTAGAGAAGTAGGAGGCGATTACCGGCTTCGAATTGAGCTCGTCGAAGCTCCAGGTCTACGCTCCGTGTGGTCAACGAGTTGTTCGTTGAACGATTTCGATCGGCTCACATTGCAGGATGATTTGTCGTTGAGTATCGCCGCGCAACTTCAACCTGAGATCGAACGGTCAGCTCGCCAGGCAGCACTTCCGATACGTCAGGAAGACGCGGACACCTGGCATCTGATTCGCCAGGGAATCTGGCATCAATATCAGCTGACAAGAGACAATTCCATAATCGCACGAAACCTGTTTCTGCAAGCCGTAGAAAGGGATCAATATTCCACGGAAGCACTCGTGCAGCTTGCCTGGTGGCATTTCTGGGATATTTCTTTTCGCCGTGGTAACCCTGGCGAATGGCACGAGACGGAGCGATATGCACAGCAGGCTGCGAACATCGATCCGAGTGATAGTCGGCCCATCACGCTGATCGGTATTTCCCATATGATGCGCAGCAACCACGAGGAAGCCCGCAAATACTATCAGAAGGCGATCGATCTGAACCCCAGTTATGCATGGGCTTATGCACACATGGGATCCAGTCTCTATCTCGACGGTCAGCCGGAATCGTCTCTGGTGTTCACGACCAAGGCGATTCGACTGAGTCCGTTGGATTTCTTTGTGTTCCACGCTTACTGCGACATCGCCACCTCGAACTACACTCTTCGAAACTATTCGAGCGCCTTGGACGCTGCCAACTATTCACTCGGCCTGCGACAGGGTTATTGGCTTGCTCATGTAATAAAGATCGCCACGCTTGTTGAGATGGGACGTGAGAAAGATGCAGAAAGCGCGCTCACGGAAATGCTGGCTACCAAACCGAATATCTCGAGACGCGACATTGATTGGGTGATGTTCACCGACCGCCGATGGAACGATAGCCTTGCCGATGGGCTAAAAAAGGCAGGCTGGCAGGAAGGGAAAATAAACTCTATAGATTGACGGAGGACAATAGAATGGCTTTGCCCGCGAACCTACCACCGTGGTTCAAAAAGGCCTTCCCAACCGGATTGAAGAACTGGTTTGGGCGCCTGTTGATCTGTGTCATAGGCAGAATCCTCCGAATCATTGTGCGCTTCTGGAAGAGCTTCAGAATTCCTGGTACCAGGTTGGTCGTAGTTACCGGATTTGATCTGGTGCAGGAAGTATTTTCGCGCTGGGATGCGTTTCCGGTACCGCACGACTCCAAAACCGATGCATTGCGATGGGAGCCGCCTTTTCTTCTCAGCCGCCGCGATTTGAACGATGAATATGTCGCTATGCGCGGCAATACGCGCGAAATTTTCGCCGAGGGGCTGATGGAGGATCTAAGCGCCATCAGCCTGCAGGCCTTTCAGGCAAGGCTACCCAGCGCTGGCGTAGACGGTGCCGATTTTGATCTGATGTGGGACTATACCTACCCCGCGTTTCTACAGATCATCCGCAACTTCTACGGTCTGAATTTGCCCGAGGATGAAGATACCGAGACTGGGTTCGTGTGCGCGCTGCTGGTCATCAGCGGCTTTTTCTTCGGAAAAGCGCATCGGGCAGAAGCGCCTCAACATGTTCTGCAAGCCTATCGGTACGCGAGGAACATCATCGAGGTGCGGGTTGAGCACTGGAAAACCAACACCGGCGCGCAGGGTGCCATGGCCCGCGCTGTTGCTAAGAATGCCCTGGGCGTGGACGACCTTACTTCCTACTTCCTGGGTATGACGCTCGGATTTGTTCCGACCAGTGGCAACGCGCACGG
The DNA here is from genome assembly GCA_003228415.1 of Gammaproteobacteria bacterium. Taxonomy (GTDB): domain Bacteria; phylum Pseudomonadota; class Gammaproteobacteria; order Pseudomonadales; family Azotimanducaceae; genus SZUA-309. The sequence continues at coordinate 3,259 of QIDL01000452.1, forward strand.
CCGCATTTTCGACACCTTGTTCAAGCGTACCGATGCCATGGAGTGGGCCAGGCGCTATGTGGGTGGGGCGGATGACGACCGTGCACTGGACGCTGAGTTGCTCTCAGTGCTGCATGAGAGTCTACGGATGAACTACATTCTCCCAGGTCTCTGGCGCACCGCTCCTCAGAGTGCCCGGTTGGGGCGGGGACTGGATGTGGAACGTGAAATCAGGGCCGGAGATACCCTGCTCGCCTCTACTATGGCCGGGATGTACGATCCTGCCAGACACGACGAACCCAGGCAGTTCAGACCCGATCGCAGCTACTGGGGCTATCTCAATTTTGGCCATCAGATGCACTACTGCGTCGGCTGGGATATGGCGAACACCATTATGCTCGAATCCTTCCGACCGCTGATCAGAAGAAATTTCATTCGGAAGCCGCACACCAGAAGTAAGTGGCGCGGCGAATTTCCGTGGGTGATCAAAGCCCACCTGCCGGGGAATTGAGCGATGGCTCTAAATCCAGAGCATATTCGATTCGAAGGTAAGTCTGCTCCCATGACGGTGATCACACCACTCACCCGATGGAAACGGTTTCTCGTCCGACCTGTGCTGTGCTGGTTCAGCCGGCGAAAGTTGCCGGAGGTGGACCGCCTCAAGTTTATCCACTTCGCGCGTTGGGCGGTCATTGACCGTGAACACTTCACCCGCTCCGCGCCGGAACTGCGACCCGACTATGTCCGGCGCCCCTACTTCCTCTTCTCTACAAATTTCAATGGGCCGTGGGATCAATACATCGACTCTTTCAGTCTGGTGGCAGTCATAAGAACGGGCATCGATGCCATTTGGGGAACCAGCAGCAAATTTCCCAAAGCCTTCCCGATCAGGCGATTCAAGCGCTATATCCGCTACCACCAATATCCCGTGGACGCCTACTACAACGCTTATCCCGATGCAAGTATTCGGGATGTGATCTCGGCGCTGAAGCTGGAACAGAATGTCGCCATGTTGCTGCGGGACATTGCCGCTGCCAATCTTGATCTGGACGAGATCGACCTTTCACCGGATGTTTTCTGGCCGCTGATGGCCATCATCGAACACGTCCCTGCAGGACTGTTCGATCCCAACGTATTCGATCCGGTGCTCGAAAAAACCGTCCGGGAATTCGCTAATGCTTCAGCTGAACTGATGGCGGGTACCCGTCGTGATCGGGTACCGACCCTCAAGGGTACACAGGGTCCGGAGGGGTTGCAGTTGTGAGCTGCAAGCACTCTCACGTTGCCGTCATGGCGCCGATCGCCGACTTGGAACCGGAAGACCACGCTCATTTCGACTCTCTTCACGAATTGCTGTCTCCCGGCAGCTGGACACGAATTGAATTCGCTTATCTGAACTATCTGCCGATGTTGCATATGGCACGGTTTCAAATCATCGATCATCTTTATCCCGGGATGGGGGCTGATTTACCTGCTGATCGTCTAAACAATAAGTACCTGCTGTTCATTGCCGAGATTGATGGACACATGGACGACTTTTTCGACCAGCTCTTCTATCAGCGCCCCGATGTCCAATCGCCGTCCTGGCCGGGTTGGAGACCAGACAACGCTGGGAATGGCCTGGTAGTCAGGGAGATCTGGCAGCATTGTGGTGGTTATCCGATCGACGACGCAGCCTATCTTTTCCGGCGCTATATGCACCGCTATCTCGTTCCGACCGGCCTACCCTACGCAGGTACCGATGCCTGCCTCGACGAGATTTTGAGAGCGCTGCTGATCAAAGAACTGACTGGTGCGTGGATAGCAACCGAGACCCTGGATGCCGGAGCCATGCTTGCAGGTCTGGATGCCTACATCATAGCTGTCCGAAGTATCGGTCAGCTCAATGTGCCGCAGCTCATTCAGGTCAACGATCTCCTGTTTAATCAGGACATACCTTTCGATTTTGGCCAGATCGTGGACAAACTCTAGGAACCGCCATGGCTGACATTACCGAAGAATTTCACGACCTCCAGGCGATCGTTCGCGGGTTTGGACGCGACTGGAACCATGCCCGATTCCTCTACTTGAGATTTGACGAAGCCGATGAGGGTCGCGCCTTCCTGAACTACATCGGAAAGCCGACTAGCATCGAGCACCGCCAGGCCGCTGCCCAGGGCGAGCTGTTGTGGAACATTGCGTTCACCCGCCATGGCCTCGTGAACCTGGATATCAGCCCGGACGTGCTTGGAGGCTTTCCCGAAGACTTCAAACAAGGCATGGCAACCCGGGCTGAGGACAATGGCGATACTGGTGACAGTCACCCTGACAATTGGGAAGGCTTCTGGCTCGATCGCGGGATCGATGCGTGGATCGGTCTGTACGGCAACGATCCGGGGCTCCTCCTGGCGCGTCAGGCGGAGTGGCAACACGAGATAGAAGACAATGACTGGGATGTCCTGATCACAGGCACACAATTGGCGGCTGGACTGAGAGTGGGTGACACAGCCGTCTACCTCGATGACGCTGAATCTCAACCTCCACCTGATACCCTGGTAGAGCATTTTGGCTTCAATGACGGGGTCACTAGTCCAGCAGTGTACGGCATCTGGGATAATCAACATCCCACACCGTCGCTCACCCGCGTGGCAGGTAATGGCAAATTCGAAGCAGGTCGGTGGGAACCGCTGGCCGCTGGTGAATTTGTGTTTGGCCATGTTGACGAGATCAACGAGATCCCGATTGCTCCGAACCCGCAACTGTTAGCACACAACGGCACATTTATGGTCTACCGCAAGTTGCACCAGAATGTGGATGCGTTCAGGGAATATCTGACATCGCTGGCCGGTAACCGGTTCTCGCCTGACTACATTGCCTCGAAAATGGTCGGTAGACGTCGGGACGGTTCGAACTTCGTGGATCCTTATCGCACCAACAACTTTCTTTTCAACTTTGATCGCGACGGCCGACGCTGTCCGCTGGGTGCTCACATCCGTCGTGCCAATCCGCGAGACACGCTTGATTTCGAGACACGCCTGGTGAACCGGCACAGAATCCTGAGACGCTCCAT
>QIDL01000101.1 GCA_003228415.1 Gammaproteobacteria bacterium
CCATGAGCGTCCGGATTTGTCCTTGATCTCGAACCCGTCGCCGCTCGGAGAAAGCTCATTGACTTTGGTATTCCCCTCCAGGGTTATACCCTTGTTTTGAGCGCATTCCACCAGCGAATCTACAAGGGATTGCCAGCCCTTGTGCAGATAAAGAACACCGGAATTACCTGCTCTGATTTGATCGAGGACGGCCGCGCCGCACACTTGATCCGGTGTGTGATTGTAGGTGGACAGTCGAGCAATCGCTGAAATGAGCAGTCGCACCCGGGGTCTGCTGGCGATGGCCTCGAGTGTTTCCGAAAAAGGAACTCCAAGGTAACGTGTGGTATCGAGTTTTTCCAGACCGGCGAGGACCTTCATGGTTTCCAGCTTGTCCCTCACGCCGAGTACCCGGGTACGCAGAAGCGAGGATGTGCCTGCGGGTAAGGAATAGAGACGGTTTTCGAAGATCGCTAAAGAACCATCGAGGGGCGCGTCGTTTCCATCGGGGATAATTCCAAGCCGTTCCAGAATCGGGGCACCAGCAGCATTCTTGTAAAGGGCGTGCGGGCCGAGATTGAAATGATAACCCTCCCGGTTCTGAGTCAAGGCGCGGCCGCCATATCCACTCCCACCCTCGAGAAGCGTTACCACAGCCCCCTGATCGGCGGCTGTATTTGCGGCCACAAGACCGGCCAGGCCGCCACCGACTACGACAACACGAGGTGATTTGGTCATTTCTCAAGTCCTTCTTTCGAGTGCGAAAAATTGTTCTCTGGGCCTTCCAGGACTAAGGGAACCGCAAAACATGCGTCAACCAGTCTTCCGCCTTCCGGGCCTGGGCGGGATTCGTTTCTTGAATCCCCAGTTCCTTGATATCCAGTATTGAGACCTTCTTGAGCTCATCCCGCCATACCTTCTCTGCTTTCAACATGGTTCGCGCAATGCCGCAAGGTTTACGGTAGTTCGAAGCCGCAACCGCCGAAGGACCGCGTTGCCGAATCTCAGAGCATCGAAAACAAGGATCTCGACCATCGATTGCCTGGACCACATCGAGCAGTGAAATCTGCTCCGCCTTTCGAGCAAGCCGGTACCCACCGCCGGGACCTTTTGCAGACGACACGATCTTTGCGCGAGATAAAAGCTGTAAGTTCTTCGCGAGATAGGCCTGGGGAACCTCGAAAAACTCTGCCAACGCGCCAACCGGAAGCGTTGCATCGTCAGGCAGATGTGCCAGGAGGGAACAACAGTGGATGGCCCACTCGATGCCTTCGTTCATTTTCATAATAGCGGATATTATATATCCGAATAATATCGGTCAAGTATTATCCGAAATAAGTCCAGAATAGATCTGAAATCGATCCATATCAGAGGGGTGGTTTTTGCTTCTTGCTGGCAATCAGTGCTTGCCTGGCTCCAGCTCGACGCCTTTGCGCTCCTCGGTAATATAGGCCTGCAGCGCAATCAGCTTTGGATCGTCGGCCGCGAGCATTTCAGTTTCCAGCGGGTTTTGCAGACACCAGTTGATCATTTCCCATAAGGCAACGACGCGGCCAAGTTGCTGCTGAAATTTCGGGTAGGTTTCCGGATGTGTGTTGGCGGCGTTCGGATGGCACTGATCGCAGGACACGGTGTTAGGGTTGCCGAGGCCCCCGTGGAATAGTTTCTCTCCTTCCTCGACAACGGCCATATATTCCATCTGCCAGCGCTCGAGATCAGCGTTGTCGAATTCGTCTGCCAGCACGGGGCAGGAAAGCCCGACCAGGCAGATGGCGGCAATGGACGTTGCGCGAATTTTTATTTTCAGATTCATCTGCTGATCCCTCCGATCAATAATGCTGCAAAGGCGACTTGCGGCCCGCTTCTGCATAGTCGGTCTGGTCAACGGGGTGACCGACAGACTCATCAAATGCCACCACACGATTGGCGTTGTCCGGCAGCAGGTAAGACACATCGGTTCGACCGGAATGCATATCGATAAATTGCCAGCCGGTTGCATCCCGTTCGAAGAACGGATCCGCACGGTTCATCTCAACGGTCAGTTTCGGCAAATAGGAATTCTGCTGGCGGTACGTGGCCGGATAGGGCCACGGCCACGCCGTTGCCATCGCGGCATGGAAACTGATATTGCCAATCTGGTTGGTTTGAATCTGGTGCACGTGACCATAAAGAACGGTGACCTTGCCGAACGGCTGCAGAAGTGCCTGAACCTGTTCGGCATCGTCGGTCCAGAAATTCCAGCCTTTGTAGATTTTCTGCAGAGGCGAATGTGAAAGCACCACGATTGGCGTCTCCTTCTTCACCTTGCGGAGGTCCTTCCGCAGCCAGTTACGCTGAGCCTCGCCCACCATGAAAGGCTGGCCGCTGGGATTGTCGAGACGCGCCATCTGTTTCATGCGCTGCATGCCGGTTTCCCACTTCTGATGCATCCATGCTTCGTGGGTCAGAATGCTGTTGAGCACCACAAAGTGCACGCCCTTGTGATCGAAGCTGTAGTGATCGGGGCCAAGTTGCTTGCGCCAGTAATCACCCAGGTCGACATAGTAGTCGTGCTCGCCCATGACGTAGTGCACATCGCCACTCAAGCCGGCAAGAATTTCAAGCCCGTGGTCGATTTCTGCCGGTTTGCCGAGTTGCGCGATGTCGCCACCGTAGAAGATGAAATCGGGTTTCGGATCGAGCAGGTTGGTTTCTGCAACGGCCCGGATCAAACCGCGATCCCAGTTGCGAACAAACTCGTTGCCCTTGACTTGCGTTATATGGGAATCCGAGATGTAAGCGAAAGTGAAATTCTGCTCACTGCCCTGGCCATAGGCCACCTCCACCACGCTGAGTGGCAGACTGCTCGCGGCCAGTAGTGCACCGCCATGCCTTAGAAGTTCTCGACGGCTTGTTCTGCTCATGTTGATCGCCTTCTAACGGCCAGTGAATCGTTCAAGATCGGGGCTGGTCAAAGCCTGCATAAAAGCAACCAGTTGCTGCTTCTCGGTATCGCTCAGATTGAGTGGCCGTATGCCGCCACTCTGAAATCCGGACAACGGGTCGGTGTCTTTGTCCCGCCCACCGTTGTTGTAAAAATCCACCACATCCTCGAGCGTTGCGAGGCTGCCATCGTGCATATACGGCGCTGTTTTATCGATGTTGCGGAGTGTCGAGGTCTTGAACGCGCCGACTTCGGTGATGTTCTCTGTGACAGCAAAGCGCCCCAGCTCGGAAACGTTTCTGCTGGTCAACACCGCAACGTCAACATCGACGCCCTCACGCTTGGCTTTGATGAACTGCTCAGCCGTTTCCTGCTCTTTGCCGCGAATCTGCTTGAAGCCGACGCCGATGTTGTGAAAGCGATTGTCGGTGAACAGTGCCTGGGTCTGCTCAATCGTGTGGCAGGACACACAGCGTCCTTTGTTGATGAAAACGTCCAGACCACGAATCTGTTCTGCCGTCATGGCTTCCACTTCTCCACCATAGTAGTAGCGATCGAATGACGAGTTACCGGCAACCACCGACCTTTCGAAACTTGCGATGGCCTTCGAAACGTGGGTCATGGTTATGGAGGCGGCATCGACAGCAAAGACCGAAGCAAACTCTGCAACGTACTCATTGTCGTCTCGTATGACGGCGAGAATCGGCGCGTGATTCGGCAGACCACCCTCAACCGGGTTGATCGGCGGCTGCATTGACTGGCCTTCGAGATCGGCTTCCCGGCCATCCCAGAACAGTGTCTTCATATAGGCGGAGTTCAGCACAGTGGGCGCATTTCGCGTGCCGGTCAGGCCGTTGAACCCCACGGACACCGGCAGGTTGTCGGTGAAGCCTTTTGCCTGCTCGTGGCAGGTGGCGCAGCTTACTTCGCCATCTGCACTGAACCGGGTGTCATGGAAAAGCCTGTCTCCCAGGGCGATTTTCTCTTCGGTCTGGGGATTGTCGGCAGGGATCGGTACCGGCGGGAGTCCCAGGGGCTCGGCGCCCGCGCTGACCCAGAGGGACATGGCGAACGCCCCAACAAATAGAATCCGACAGTTCATGGTTGCTGCACCCCTCGAGTACCAGCCACGACAGTGGCTCAGCGATCGAGACTATTCCAATCGTTTCTAATAAACGTTGTAATAGGCGGGAGCTATCAATCGCAGCATTGGATGAATCTTTCAGAACTCCGCTACATCGTCGCCCTGGCTGGTGAAAGGCATTTCGGCCGGGCCGCCTCTGCCTGCCACGTCAGTCAGCCAACGCTCAGCGTGGCGGTAAAAAAGCTCGAGGCCGAGCTCGGTGTGCCGCTTTTCGAGCGCGGCACCCAGAATATTCGTGTGACTGAAGCGGGTGAGCGGGTCGTCGAGCAGGCGCAAAAGGCGCTGGAAGCGGTTGAAGCGGTGAAGCTCGTCGCGGAATCCGAAAGTGACCAGCTCGGCCGGCGACTGCGCATCGGTGCGATTTTTACCATCGGTCCCTACCTGTTTCCTGAGTTCATCGGCCACCTGCACAAGCTGGCGCCAGAAATGCCGTTGATTGTGGAAGAGAACTACACCGCAGTGCTGAGCGAAAAACTGAAGCAGGGTGAGCTGGACGTGATCATCATCTCGCTGCCATTCTCGGAACCGAACATTCTTACCCTGCCGGTCTACGAAGAACCTTTTGTCGTTCTCATGCCAACGGGTCATCCGTTGTCGACCAGACGGTCATTGCGCCCCGAGCATCTCGAAGGAGAGATCATTCTGATGCTCGGTCCCGGTCATTGTTTTCGGGATCAGGTGATTGAGGCTTGCCCCGCGTGTGCCCCTTCAGCAATCGACCAGAAAAACGCCGTATATACCGCGGAGGGCAGCTCGCTGGAGACCATTCGGCACATGGTCGCCTCCGGCATGGGCCTGACGGTATTGCCCAGCACCGCGACCGGTGCAGATCGCTATTCAAAACGGCTGTTGACGGTCAAACCGTTTGTGAAACCTTCTCCGAGCCGTCAGGTTGCCGTGGCCTGGCGAGCCAGTTTTCCCAGACCGAAAGTGATAGACGCCGTAAAAAGCGCTATCTCTGCGTCATTGGCTCGCGGCGCGATTTCCATCACGTGAAACTCCGCCGTCAGACGGTCTACTCATGGGTCTATCGAGCGGTTTCGGAATCAGACCCGGCATCAATCTGCCTATCGGTGACTGCCGCCTGAAGTGATCGTGGTGGAGGTTGCGGTAATTCGATGTAGGCGTCTGGCCCCAGCGTATCGAACAGTGGGCCGTGACAGGTAAACAGCACGATCTGCATCTTCTGGCCGGCGTGATAGAGCGCACGTTGCATGCGTCGTATGCGTTCGGCATCTGTGTTGACCAGCACATCGTCCAGCACCAGCGGCCAGGATTCCCGGGTTCCGAGCACCTCGGCAAGGCCAATACGCACAAGCAGCGACAACTGCTCTCTGGCGCCACCGGAAAGAAACTCAAAGCTCTCGTTTGCTTGAGAGGTCCGCATGCCCTTGAGCTCCAGATCTTCGTCGAGCCAGACCTCACAACCCGGGAAGAGGTCTTCGAGATAGGGCCGAATCCGCTCGATCACTGGTTGAGTCAGTCGCTCACGCGCTGCTTTGTACTCCAGGTTGAGCACGTCGAACAGCCGTTGCGCTGTTGTTGCGTCGCGAAGCACCCTGGTGAGAGCCGCCTGCGCCATGGAGAACTCGGCTTCCAGCTCTTGTACCTGCTCATGGCGACCATCATCTCCGGCCGATCTCAAGGTGGCTTCGAGGCGTACGCTTTCCTCTCGAGTGCTTTGCAGGGTATCTCGAAGCTGGTCCCGTGCCTTTCTTGCTCGATTCAGATCTTCTCCGACCCCCTCGCCCCCGGTGGCTTGAAACTGGCGCTGTAGTTCGTCACGCATGGCGAGCCGTTCACCATAGGCGCGTTCAGCGGTCTGCAGCATGGCTTGCCGCTGATCGGTGTCGGGCAGGGCGGCCAACTGGTTGCTGAGCTGCTGATGCTGCGTCTGGTCCGATTCCAGCCTGGAACGTAGTGCGGCCAGATTCGCTCTCACCTCGGAATGTCCCTCCGCTGCGGCATCGCGGCGCGCGCGTGCCTCGCTGTACGAGTCGGCGAGCGATTGACGCCTGGTTTCCGCGGTCTCGAGCTCGGCTGGATCGAATGGGGTGGCATCGGTATCGTCCTGCTCTGCGGCGCCGAGCGTGATCTGCAACTCCCGCACCTGTTGATCCAGCGCCTCGATGCCTTCGGGCACCCGATCGCCGATTTGCTCGGTCAGGCGTTCGATCTTTCCATTCAACTCGCCGCGACTCAGAGAGATTTGTTCGGCCTCTGCCAGATCCGCCA
>QIDL01000524.1 GCA_003228415.1 Gammaproteobacteria bacterium
CGCGTCAGCCCATGCCGCCCTTCACCGGCAGCGATGGACAGCGAAGAACGCTCGGTATCTACCTGCTGGAGGGTTCACGGACGCCATGATCTTTTTCACACCAGGGAAAGTACCTGACCGGTCAACGGCACCCGGCAACGATCAGACGGCTTCCCACGACCCGCCCTACGTAGTTCCCCCGATATCAGTCAACCTGCCACTGGTATAAAAATCGCAAGTGAATATGCATTGGAGACCTATGGTGGAAGCCGCTCTCAACATCAGCCTCATCGTGGGCATCACGGCCGTCAGCGGCATTTCCCTGATTCTTCTGCTGATCGCCATGGGCCGCATCAAATAGGCTGACAACGAACTTATCGTCCATCCCGGGCCTCGGTTCGAAGCGGCGGGGCATCGTCCGTGACCGAATTCAGGCTTACGTTGGTTTGTGATCGTGCCTCAGGCAATCGATTGACCCAGCCCAATCCCGACTCAAGCCGTCCAGATCCGCACTATTTCCACGAAACAGCTCGTATTCGACAATCGAAAAACTGCCAGAGCTACACAAACTATTTGCGTATCCCAATCTGAATTAGCTAAACTTAGCTAAGCTAACTTGGAGTGAAATCGGGGTAATGGTCACGAAACAAGTAAACATGCATGAAGCGAAATCCCGACTCTCGGAACTCGGTGAGCGGGTGTGGAAGGGGGAGAAAATCGTCATCGCAAAGGCTGGCAAGCCCTACCTCGATCTCCTGCCTCATCGCGAGCGGCGCCGCACGCGAAAACCCGGTCGCCTGAAGGGGAAAATTGAAATGGCTGCTGACTTCGACCATACACCAGCCGAGGTAATCGCCGACTTTGAGGGTAGCAAATGAGGCGCCTTTTGCTCGACACGCATACTCTGCTGTGGTGGCTGGCTGATGATCCTCAACTCGGGGAAAGAGCCCGAATTCTCATAGCCGACGGCGGCAACGAAGTCTATGTCAGCGCCGCAAGCGCATGGGAAATTTCCATCAAAAAAGCCCTTGGCAAGCTCAAAGCACCGGACGATCTGGACAGCATTGTACAAGACGAAGGATTCGGTCGGCTTGAGATCACCTTTTTCCACGGGGAAAAAGCGGGCCAGCTGCCGCTTCTGCACCGGGACCCTTTCGACCGCATGCTCATCGCCCAGGCCCAGGCAGAGGGGCTTGATATCGTCACCAGTAACGCGATGCTCGGAGAATACGGACTAAAGACCATCAAGGCATCTCAGTAGGCGTTTTCGCACCTGGATTTTCCGGTAACGGCTCCCCCACCCGTTCAGACCGCTTTGCGCAAGGTCTGCGTAAAAAACTCGATGACCCGCTTTTCAGCCTGCCTGGTCGGACCCTCGGGATCATCGTCATCCAGGTGCACGGTCAGCACCGAATGGGGAGGCATCCCGGGTTGTGCTTCGGCAGCGTCTTCCGGTTCGAGCTCTATGGCTTCGAAGCGATCGCCGAAAGTACTTTTCAAACACGCAAACCGCTCCGGTGGCACAAACGGATCACCGTGGAAACGTAAACCCATCAAGGTCAGGTCCTCCGCATCAAGGCGCCTTTTGGCACAGGCAATTTCCTCTGCGGAGACATCGATTGCCGCTGCGCGTTTCTTACGTCCCGGACCAACAGCCAACGGCAGCGATGGCTGCGAGAGTACCGGCGCCACCACCGCGGGTTCTGTCATCATGGCCAGGGCAAATCCCCCGGTGAAACACATCCCCAGCGCACCGACACCCGGTCCGCCACAATCCTGTTTTGCGCGCCGGGCCAGCGCCCGCAACCAATCGACGATGGGACTGGAGCGGTTCTCTGCCATTTACCGTCGTTGAACTCAAAGTCCTGATAGTCTGCGAATACGTCCATGTTCATCCTTCTGGCCTCCTGGCCGCAGTGCGAAAGCAATGTCAGCAAAGATGATAGGCTTTGCTGTTCACGATCGATATTATCCAAGCGCGCGAGAAGGGGAGCAACCGTGGCGAAAAAAGCAGACTGGTACTTAAACTGGCAAGACTGTCGAAACGGCTGACGTGACAGGCGCCAATCGGCGCTCTCATCCTCGAAACTCAGGTCAATAGTATGCGCGACGTGCTCAATCGCAACGTCATCCTGCTGTTCTGCGCCCAGCTCATTTTCGTTGCCGGGTCCATTCTGATGGTGACGCTTGGCGGCATCGTTGGAAGCGATCTGGCTGCCAGCTCGGCCCTGGCAACGTTACCGGTGTCGCTGGTAGTGGTGGGTACCGCTTTGACCACCATCCCTGCATCCCTGCTCATGAAACGCATTGGCAGGCGTTACGGCTTCGCATTGGCGGCCGTGGTTGCCTGTGCTGCTGCACTGCTGGCCTCTCACGCGCTCAGCACCCGCAGTTTCCTGTTGTTCTGCACAGCCACGTTCGGAATTGGCAGCAGCCTGGCGTTCAGTCTGCAGTTCCGTTTTGCCGCCGCAGAGAGTGTGCCTCTGCACCGCGTGAGTTACGCAATCTCCTTCATTCTGCTCGGCTCTGTCGGCGGCGCCTTTCTCGGCCCGGAACTGGCCGCACGAAGTGCAACCTGGACACCCGCGGTACCCTTTCGCGGCGCAATGCTCGCCATCGCCGGGTTTTACGTCCTGGCGTGCCTGTTGCTGCTCTGCATGAAATCGGTTGCTACCGCGACCGAAACCGGCTCCAGTGATCGGTCTCGACCGCTCAAGGTCGTGGTCGCGCAACCGCGCTTCCTGCTGGCGGTAGCCGCAGGCGTTGTCGGGCAGGGGGTGATGGCCTTCATCATGACGGCGACACCGCTTTCGATGCACGTGATCGACGGCCACGGCATCGCCGATGTCGCCCAGGTCATTCGCGCTCATGTGATCGCCATGTACCTGCCGTCGCTGATATCGGCGCCACTGATCAGCCGATTCGGAACCATGAAGATGATGTTCGCGGGCGTGCTGGCGGTTCTGGCTGCGATCGGTTTCGGCCTTGCCGGACACCTGATCGTGCACTACTGGCTGGCTCTGGTGCTGCTGGGCATTGGCTGGAACTTTCTATTCGTCGGCGGCACGACACAACTGGTGCAGACCTATCTGTCCGGTGAGCGATTCAAAGCCCAGGCCGTCAACGAATTCAGCGTTTTCGGTGTGTCCGCTCTGGCGAGCCTCTTTGCCGGCACACTGATCGATCAGTTCGGCTGGACGCCACTGCTTCTGACTTCACTGCCTCCGTTGCTGCTCATGTTGATCATTCTGTTCCGGACCAGACATGCACCGGATACCGATCTCGCCCGAGCGTAGATTGCGACGGCTCTGCCATTCCCGGCCTCGCTACCGGGTACCATGGGAATGGTTTAGTGCTTTGCGTCACGTATTGCCGGTTTTCAGCCAACCTCATCGCTCAGCGGCACGTAGGTTGCCGCCTTGACGATGCAGTATTTGACATAAAAGTCGCCGACCAGCGAGGCGACACCGATCACGCCCAGCGTGAACATGCCGGTCACTCCGAACTCGCGAACGACTGCCAACACGACCGGTACCAGAATACCGACACCGATCGTGCCGCCGTAGAACGCAATGGAGACCCGCCCGGCGATGAGTTGTGTGACAGAGTGGCTCGCGGCACCACCGGAACGGTTCGCCGCGATCAGGTAGAGCAGGATCAGCACAACGGTGGACGCCAGCACCCAGAGCTTGATCGCTGCCATGGTATCGACATCGAAAACGCCGCTGCCCAGGGCACCCGCCACGAGCAGCAACGCGACCCCTCCGCGCAGACCGTAGGCGATGTAGAGAATCGGCAGCAGGATCGTGTGCCAGAAAGGAATTGCCTTCGACACGGAGTAAACGAATCCAGAGCAGAGCAGGATGATCGCCACCCCCACGAAGGACGTACCCAGCAAAGCCAGGCCGAGGACGCCTTCTCCGAACCAGGGCAGGAGGTAGCCGACCGCGCCAAAGCCAAAGATCACGATGCCCCACGTTCCGCGGCTGACCCAGGAGGTTCCGGGGCGTGCAAGAACACGAACAAAACGCTTCCAGCGACCCAGGAAGGCCAGATGTGCCAGGCTCGCCACGCCCACACAGGCGACGGCGAGCAGTTGTCCGATCCAGTGATCGAAATACACGGAAAACAGCCAGGCACCGGCGCCAACGCCGGAAAAAAAGTGCGCAATGACGATGAGAATGCCTCTGCCTTCTATCCACTCACGCTGCGGTCGGTAGGTGCGAGTCAGATCCAGCCGGCGCAGCTCGAGGTAGTCGGGTTGCGTTCTTGACCAACGGGATTCAGATACGGTCATTCATCTCGTCCTCTGGCGCCTCACCTGTCGGCGGGAAGGTAGTACACGGAGGGATCGGTGTTGAGCTCCGCATTGAGTTGAAATCCCGATTCGTTTTCAATCAAATGCCTGACATCGCTTTCGGGATCATCGAGGTCGCCGAAGATCCGTGCCTTACACATACAGTTGGCAACGCATGCGGGTTCGAGGCCCTCGTCCACGCGGTGCCGACACAGGTCGCACTTCTCCACCACGCCGGATTCATGATCGACGTAACGGGCCTCTTCATACGGCGTTTCGGCGGCTCCGTCGCCAAAGTAGTTGCGCGACTCGTCCTGGTAGTACCTCGCGCCGTACGGACAGGCCATCATGCAGGCACGGCAACCGATGCAGACGTCCTTGTCGATGAAGACAATGCCGTCGTCGCGTTTCTGGCTTGCCCCGCTCGGGCACACCTCGATGCAGGGTGCATTGCCACAGTGCATGCACAACAGCGGCAGCGATTGCCGTCGCACGTTTGGATAGGTGCCGAACTCTCGCTTGATGACATGTGCGTAGGTGGTGCCGGGGCGTGTGCCGTTTTCGGCCTTACAGGCAATCTGGCAGCCGTAACAACCGATGCAGCGTTTCAGATCGATCACCATTCCCAGGCGCATGTCTATCCCTCGATCTTCTCGATGCGAACCCGGGCGTCGCAATCCATGGTCAGCGAAACCAGATCCATGTGCTCGAAGTCCATCGGTAACAATTGATTGAAGAACACCCCTTTGCCTTTCGCGAACGGCATGCCGTGGGCCCAGTGTCCGCCATTGTTGGCAACGGCCACCACGCCCGGATGCACGCCCTCAGTGAGTCGCACGCGCCCCTCCACATCACCTCCATCGGCGCTGACCACGCGTACCAGATCTTCGTCTTCGAGCCCCTTGGCGCGCGCTGTGCTGGTGTTGATGCAGATGAAGTAGCTATACAGCTCACCGCGGGAGACCTCATCGAGCCAGGGATTGGAGTAGGTCTGTGAGAAGCTGTGCCAGGGCACGCGGTAGTAGATGGCCTGCAGGTCGTATCCAGGTCGCTCTGCAAAGGCACTGCAGGGCCACCAGTCCGGTAGCGGCACGAAGCCCGAAGTGTCCATCCCCGGCATCGATCGCAATTTTGCGATCTGCTCGATCTTCTCACCAAATTTCACCACCCACTCGTTGTAGAGCTGCGCGCGGCCCTTGCAATCCGGTTTCCAATACACCTCCCTGACTTGCTTCGGCCAGGTGAGCACGCCGTGTTCGCGGAACCAGTCGAGGCCGTGGTCGGAACCGAACCAATTCCGATACACGCGATCGCCGATCTCCTCCAGGGAGTAGTGCTTGTCGACTTCGAGTGCTTGCGGTTGCGTCAGACCGAAGTACATATTGGTCATCAGGTTCGCTGTTTCGGTGATCCCCAGGCGCTCGATGATTTCCAGCATCACCTCCGAAAAATGTCTTCGCTCGAACAGCGGTTCGACGATGGGTTGACGTACCTGGTGTCCCCAATCCCCGAGGCCGACCGGATGATGGTGGCGCAGAAAATTCGGCGCCGGATCCAGACGCTCCAGATAGCAGGTATCCGGCAACACAATGTCCGCCAGCGCTTCAGCGGTCTCATCGGAATAGAGGTTGATGTTGATCACGAAGGCGTCCTGAAAGGCGTCGAAACACACCTCCGGGCGCGCAGCGCTCATCAACAGATTGGAACCGTAGTTGAGCAGTACTTCCGGTCGGGTAATGGATGGGAAATTATCCGCATCATTCAGCGCTGCCGGTGCGGTGCAGGTGGTGATGGGCCAGCCGACCAGGTCGCTCAAACTGGCCAGATCCGCACTCCGCGGTTCCGGCGGCCAGTTGGACGAAGGACCATCGGGGTCATTGTGGCCGAGGCCACCGACGTCCATCAGGCCGTCAATGCTCGGTTCGGGTTTCCAGCGCGGTAGCCCGGTATCGGGGTGGCCGAGGGCAACGGGGTTGGTACCGAGCAGACCACCTGGAACG
>QIDL01000372.1 GCA_003228415.1 Gammaproteobacteria bacterium
AGGGCGTTCATACGATTCGCAAGCCAGCCGATTGAGAGAATCAGCGATATAATGAGCAACTGGCCCAGTTCGATGCCTAAATTGAATAGTAGCAGGGACAGTCCCAGCGCTTCTCGGGGCAGGCCGATATCGGCCAGAGCACTGGCGAAGCCGAAACCGTGCAGGAGCCCGAAGGTAAAGGCCATGAGCCAGGGTCGAATCCGCATGATGGCCGATCGACGCTCATCAGGCAGCATCAACTCCCGGGCCAGGAACAGAATGGACAGAGCGATCACGGCTTCGACCGGGCGTTGCGGCAAGGTGACCACCTCGAGTACGGATAAAGCCAACGTGATGGAATGTGCCGCTGTAAAGGCGGTGATGGTCTTCAACAACATGACACGGTTGCGGATGAAGAGCACCAGGCCAACCACGAACAGGATGTGATCGATCCCGGACACCAGGTGTTCGACACCCAGCATCAGATAGGCGGCGACGGGTGGCGCGGGATCATCGAGATCCAGACCTGGGGAATCCGGTTTCAGCACCCGCGTAGACAGCCGACCGTCGAGATCGGTGATCCGTACCATCACATCGGTCAGCGTGCGTGACAGACCTTCGATGTAAATCTTACCGGCACTGAGATCACACTGGACTTCCCATCGAAGTATGAGCGCAGCGCCGGTGTTTTCGGGCAGGCTCTCGTTCAGGATCTCGCAGGAATCAGGCAGGATCGGATTCAGCGGCAGGCGCCGGTCGCCAAGAATAGGCTGTTTCCAGGTGACCGTGTGATGGTTGGTCGCGATCTCCTCGATCGCCAGGTAGGCGGGGCGTATCTCGTGAGCCATCACAGGCATACTCATACCCGCCACCAATATCGTCAACAGGAACAGGCTCTTTGCGGCCTTGTTCAAGCTGAAGGCTCTATTAGCCGTATATCGTAGCGAGCGCGGAGTTGCTGGTAGAGCGCTTCGTTGGCTTCCCGGCGGCGCTGCTGTTGAAAGTCCCGAAGTACCGCGTCCTTTACTTCGGATAGCAGGGGATTGCGGGATGCGGTGCGTCGGCCGAGGCGCACCAGGTGCCAGCCGTAGGCGGACCGCACAGGACCTTGCCAGAGATTCGGATCGACGGTGTCGAGATCAGCCAGGCTCGTTGCAAAGTCGCGACCGAAGAGATCGGCGATCTCTTTGACCGAACGTTCTGCATAGCTTCGCTGCAGGATGAATGGGTCACCGGTGATCGAGTCTGTAGCTCTGGCGGCTGCGGCGTCTGCCTGTGCGTCTTCCCGCCGATCGCTGGAAAAGTAGCGATGCTCGAAACTGAAGCGCTCGGGTTCGGTGTAGTCGTCGGCGTTCTCCAGAAAGAATGCTTCCAGCTCTGCGGTTTCAGGTGGTTGAGCGTTGGCCAGGTCTTCATTCAGGAAAGTGAGTTTCTGGGCGAGGCGGCGTCGAATGATGGTGTCGTTCTCGTCGAGTGCCAGTGTCTTGGCTTCACGATAGTAGATCTCTTCCTTGATCCACTGTTCGAGCAGCCCACTGGCCTCTTGCGGGGTGGCGGCTCGACCCATTTGTGCCTGCCATTGATCGAGGATCCGATTCCTCAGTCCCGGTGTGATATCGATTCGGAAGTCGGCTGCCCCAGCCCCGCTGTACAGGCGTTCTGCGAGGAAGATCATTGAACCGAACACCAGGAACATGAGCAACGGGTCTTTCAGGTACTTCATTCGCTCAGCCCATCCCGATACGACCGGCCACGCTCAAGACGATACCGCGGCAGATGTTACGGACACCCCCGATAATCAGGGCCACTCGATCCTGCATGTACAACTCCCGAACTAATCGAGCGACTATTCTATGGAACTTGGGATCAGGCGGCGAATTTCTGTAGATGGTAGTCGGCGTTGCCGAACTGGGCATCGATGACCACCAGTCGTTTGAAGTAGTGGCCGATTCGCAGTTCTTCGGTCATTCCCATGCCGCCGTGCAACTGCACGGCGCTCTCGCCGATAAAGCTGCCAACCTTGCCGACCATGTGCTTGAGCGCGTGAATGGTTCGTTGCGCCGTTGCGCTATCACCTTGTGCCGCTTCGAGGGTGGCCCGGTAGAGCAGCGACCTGCACTGCTCGTACTCCATGAACATCTCCACCATGCGATGTTGCAGAACCTGGAAGTCGGAAAGCGGATGATCGAACTGCTCGCGTTCCTGCGTGTAATCCACGGTGTCCTTATAAAGCACTTCCATGGCCCCGACGGCCTCGGCCGAGAGCGCAAGGATGGCATCATTGGCGGTTTCGTTGAGGACACTGAATCCGCCATCGAGTTCTCCGAGCAGATTGCTCGCGTCCACGGATACGTCCTTGAAGGTGACTTCCGAGGCACGCAGCCCATCCACCGTGGGGAAATTCTCCAGTTTCACGCCTTCTGCATCGGCATCGACCAGAAACAGCGAAATACCGTTCTCGTCAATCTGGCCGCCACTGGTGCGCGCCGAGACGATGATCTGAGTCGCGGTTTCTGCGTTCGCCACCATGGATTTGTGACCATTGATGACGAAGGCGCCGTTGTCCGGGCGCGCCGTTGTGGTGACGTCGTGTAAGTCGAAGCGAGCCTGTTCTTCAGCGTAGGCGAGGGCCAACTGGCGGCTGCCGTCGATCACGCCCGGCAACAGAGCCGTCTTCTGATCTTGATTGGCAGCTCGGCGCAATATTCCACCGCCGAGCACAACGCTGGCATAGAATGGCTCGACCACCAGACCTTTGCCAATCTGCTCCATGACCACCATGGTATCGATCTGGTTGCCGCCAAAACCGCCGTCTGCCTCCGTGAAAGGCAGGGAGAACCAACCGAGTTCGGCCATGGTGGACCAGTGCTCTTTGCTGAAGCCTGATTTCCCGGCGACCAGTTTGGTTCGGCTTTCGAGATCGTAGTTGTCACTCACAAATCGGGCAACACTGTCCTGGAGCAGCTGCTGCTCATCACTCAATTCAAAATTCACTCTAATCTCCTACTCTTGAAACCTACCGGGAACGCTTGAGGCCGAGCACGTTTTTGGCGATCACATCTTTCTGTACTTCACTGGCGCCCCCGTAAATCGTGTAGGCGCGGCTGGCCAGGTATCCACCCATGCCACCTTTGGCAAAAGAGGGACCTACCGGTTTGGCGCCCCAGGCGGCAGAGTAGATACCACCGGCCTCTACCGTGAGCTTCTGGATACGTTGCTGAATCTCGGTGCCTTTGAGCTTGAGAATAGACGACTCCGGTCCCGGTGCGGCACCTGCCGAAGCGCTGGCCAGGGAGCGCAGCTCGGTGAATTCAGCCGCCATGAGGTCGACCTCCAGTTCGGCGACTTTGGCGCGGAATCCAGGTTCGTCCATCAGGGTGGCGTTGCCTCGTTTGACCGTACCGGCCTGATTCTTGAGTTTCTCCAACGCGATGATCGAGCGCGAGATACCGGCAAGTCCGGTGCGTTCGTGCTGCAGCAGACCTTTTGCGTAGGTCCAGGCCTTGCCCTCCTCGCCGATTCGATTTTCTACCGGGACCTTCACATCCGTGATGAATACGGTATTGATGGTGTGAGCACCGCCCAATGTGATGATGGGTTTGATCTCTATACCTTGCTGATTCATGGGGAACAGCAGGAAGGTGATGCCTTGCTGTTTGATACCCGAGTCGTCGGTGCGGGTCAGACAGAAGATCCAGTCGGCGATTTGGGCCATGGTGGTCCACATCTTGGTGCCGTTGACGGTGTAATGGCTGCCATCCTCGCTGAGTACCGCCTTGGTCTTCAGCGCCGCCAGGTCGGATCCAGCACCGGGTTCGGAGTAACCCTGGCACCAGTTGACCTTGCGTGCGCGAATGTCCGGCAGGAAGCGCTCCTGCTGTTCTTTGTTGCCATAAGCCATGAGCACGGGGGCCAGCATGCCGATGCCGAAAGGCATGTCCCAGGGCAGGTTGACCACGGCGGTTTCCTGTTCCCAGATGTAGTGCTGGGTGGGTGACCAGCCGGGACCGCCGAAATCCGTCGGCCACTTGGGGATGTCCCAGCCGCCTTTCTCTCTGGCCTTGGCGAACCAGTCGAGGCGCCACTGGTTGTAGTCTTCACCGGGCTTGTATTCGTTTTCACTGAAAAAAGCTCGCACTTCGTCGCGAAACGCGAGGTCTTCCGTGCTGAGTTCGATGTCCATCTTCACCCTTGGAGCTGATTGATCGATGCGCTCAGTTTACTGAAATATAGAATCATTTACTAGAACATTATTCTATAATAGGATATTGCCGTATGACTGGGTCCAACAACCAGACTTCCACAGGACGTGCCAGACCGGGTAGGACGGCAGCCACTCAGGCGCGCAAGGAAAGTGTGCTCGAGGCCGCGCTCGAATGCTTCGCCGAGCTCGGAATCGAAGGCACCACGATCCACGATATTCAACGTCGGTCGAACTGCAGCATCGGCAGTCTCTACCACCATTTCGGCAGTAAGGAAGGCATTGCCGAAGAGCTGTTTCTGGATGGCATTGGCCGTCTCAATCGAGGCATGTTGCGCAAGATCAAGGTTTGTTCCAATGCCGAGCAGAGCGTGCACGCGGTGGTGGGCTACTATGTCGAATGGACGACACGTAACCAACCCATGGCTCGTTATCTGCACTCCCGGGATGTCGATTTCTCGCCGCAAGCCCGGCAACGGCTGAAGCGGATTCATCGGGACTACATCACGGCGGTGTTCACGTTTTTTGCGCCCTTCGTGGAGCGCGGCGAGATGCGAGTGCTGCCATTGGACACCTACGTGCCGTTGATCAGCGGACCGATTCAGGAATATGTGCGTCGCTGGCTATCGGGCCACCACCCGAATGGACCACGGAAAGTAAAAGCCCTATTTGCCGATGCTGCCTGGAATGCGGTAAAAAGCTGACTACCCCTCGGACTCCGGGGGGCGGTCAGGAAGGTACACGGGCTTCTCTGGCGCAAACCGAAACCACAATTCAAAGGAGAGTGGGCATGATCAACGCGACCGAACATCCAAAAAAGACCATCGATGTGCTGGGTAAACGCATGGCGTATGTAGAGATGGGGGAGGGAGATCCGATCATTTTTCAGCACGGCAACCCGACCTCCTCATATCTGTGGCGCAATATCATGCCTCATGTGGCGGACCAGGGCCGCTGCATCGCCATCGATCTGATCGGCATGGGCGACTCGGAGAAACTTGAAGACTCGTCCGCGGATCGCTACACGTTCGTTGAGCATCGAAGGTACTTTGATGGCGCGCTGGAAGCCCTGGGCGTTACCGGGAACGTTACCCTGGTGATTCATGATTGGGGTTCAGCGCTGGGCTTCGACTGGGCCAAACGCCATCGCGATTCGGTGCTCGGGATCTGCTACATGGAGGCGATCGTGCGACCGTTGACCTGGGAGGAATGGCCGGATGCCGCAACGGATGTCTTCAGAGGCTTCCGATCGGAGGCCGGGGAAGACATGGTGTTGGCAAACAATGTCTTTGTTGAGAACGTGCTGCCGGGCTCCGTCATTCGCGATCTGAGCGAAGAAGAAATGTCCGTCTATCGTCGGCCCTTTGCTGACGCCGGTGAAGGTCGACGACCGACCCTGACCTGGCCGCGGCAGATTCCGCTGGCCGGGGAGCCTGCCGATGTCGTTGCGATCACCCAGGACTATGCCGACTGGTTGGTTACGGCAGAGGTACCGAAGTTGTTCATCAATGCGGAACCGGGAGCGATCCTCACTGGTCCGGTCCGGGAATTCTGCCGGAGCTTTCCCAACCAGGTCGAGGTCACCGTCAAAGGTAATCACTTTATCCAGGAAGATTCTCCAGATGAAATCGGCACCGCGCTTGCCGAATGGCGGCGGGGACTGCTGGCTGGCTAGTGACAACTTTGGCGGTCACCGCTGAAATCGAGGCAGCCAGATCCAAGTGGCACTACCGCGGGCAGCTACGGCCGAAATTTGCCGAGCCAACGGCTGACGATGAAGAGAGCGTGTGGGACTTTCCAAGACCCCCTCGCATCGATTCGGTGCACGTCGTGCTGAGAGTCACCGACAGCGAAGAAAACCTGACGGTGGCTGAAACCCATCGGGGACTTCGGGTCTGCGAGACTGCGGGTGCGCCCACCTACTACTTCCCGCCGCAGGATGTCGACGCAACCAGGCTTCAGCGCGAAGCAGATTGGTCGTTGTGCGAGTGGAAGGGGCATGCGATCAGTTATGCGGTATTCGGGCACCCTTCTCAGGCGTGGTGCTACGAGTCCGTGTTTCCGGA
>QIDL01000540.1 GCA_003228415.1 Gammaproteobacteria bacterium
AGCGGCAGAAGTGCATGCTGCGGAAACAGCGCAGGGTGACATTGGCAAGGCTGGATATGCATCCTATTGCCAGGCCTGCCATCAGGTTGACGGGACAGGGATGGCAGGCGCATTCCCACCACTTGCGCAGTCGGAGTACCTGCTCGAGGACCCTGCGCGAGCCATTCTCGCCGTGCTGCAAGGGATCTCTGGATCCATCGAAGTGAACGGCAAGACGTACGATTCGGTGATGCCGCATCTGGCCTATCTGTCGGACGAAAATATCGCGGCAATCCTCACCTATGTATTGAACGCCTGGGGTAATGACGGCGGGTCGATCAGTGCAAGCGAGGTGGCGGCACACAGAGTACACATTGTTGAAGGGGGTGGCGTTGAAGGCGGTCTGCACCCCGGCACTCCCGAGTCGGAGATGGCTTTTCGCGGTACGGCCTCACCTCTGGCAGGAGAAGTCAGCTCTGTGTTGATCACTACCGAAGGGCCACCGATGATGGAAGCTGAGTACGCTCACGCCACGAAGCTCTACTTCGAGCGCTGTGCCGGTTGCCACGGTGTGCTGCGCAAGGGCGCCACAGGCAAGCCACTGACCATTGACATTACCCGCGAGAAAGGCACGGCCTATCTCGAGACCATGATCAACTACGGCTCGCCGGCCGGCATGCCCAACTGGGGTACTTCGGGCCAGATGAGCGACACCGATATCTCCGAGCTCGCTCGATTTCTGCAACACCCTCCGCCGGAGCCGCCGGAATTCGGCATGCCACAAATCGTCAGTTCCTGGAATCTGTTGATTCCGGCATCCGACAGGCCCGACAAGCCGCAGCACGACTACGACGTGGAGAACATGTTCTCGGTAACCCTCAGGGATTCAGGCGAAGTAGCGATCATCGATGGTAACAGCAAAGATATCGTCGCCATCATCAAAACCGGCTACGCGGTTCACATTTCCCGACCGTCCGCTTCAGCACGCTACATGTACACCATCGGCCGAGATGCCAAGGTCGACATGATAGACCTCTACATGAACCCGCCTCAGAAGGTCGCAGAGATTCGGGTCGGGCTGGAAGCACGCTCCGTCGAAACCTCAAAGTACAAAGGCTATGAGGACAAATACGCGGTCGCCGGTTCTTACTGGCCTCCACAGTACGTCATCATGGACGGCAGCACCCTGGAACCTCTGAAAGTGGTCTCCACGAGAGGCATGACGGTGGACACCGGAGAGTACCACCCCGAACCCAGAGTGGCGGCGATCGTTGCATCTCATGAGCATCCGGAATTCATCATCAACATCAAGGAAACCGGATTGATCAAACTGGTCAACTACGAGGACATCGACAATCTGAATGAAACGACCATCAATGCCGCCCGCTTCCTGCATGATGGGGGCTGGGATTCAACCAATCGGTACTTCCTGACCGCAGCAAACCAGTCAGACAAGGTCGCGGTGGTCGATTCAAAAGAGCGCAAGCTGATCGCGCTGATCGACGTCGAAAAAATTCCACATCCCGGCCGTGGCGCCAATATCGTCGATCCCAAGTACGGGCCGGTGTGGATCACCAGCGCGTTGGGCAATGCCAACATCACGGTCATCGGCACAGACCCGAAACGCCACAAGAAGTACGCCTGGACGGTCGTTCGAGTACTGCAGGGACAAGGAGGTGGATCGCTGTTCGTGAAGAGCCATCCGAAATCAGACAATCTGTGGGTAGATGCTCCACTCAACCCGGATCCCGACATCAGCCAGACCGTGGCGGTCTTCAATGTCAATGACCTGGACGCGGGATACGAAGTACTCCCCATCGGCGAATGGGCAGACATCGGTCCTGGTCCCAAGCGAATCGTCCAGCCCGAGTACAACAAAGGCGGAGATGAAGTCTGGTTCTCGGTCTGGAGCGGCCTGGAAGAAGAATCGGCCATCGTAGTGGTTGACGACAAAACCCGAAAACTCAAGGCAGTGATCAAGGACAAGCGACTGATCACACCAACGGGTAAGTTCAACGTCTACAACACGACCCACGATATCTATTAACCACTACCTGCCAGACACCGACAGGTAGTCCCAAACGACGGTCGCGGCGCCTTTCCTGAAACGGAAGGCGTCGCCATTTTCCCGGTATTGGTGAGATATTCGGCACCCTGCCAGTATTCGCCGACCTCGATTCGATGCCTTTTTTTCAAACACCTGGAGGAGTGACTCCCTATGACCGACCATCCCATCAGCCGTTTCCCGATTCCTGAAATCTCGGAACTCCCACAGGACATACGGGACCGGATCGAGGCGGTTCAGGAAAAGGCCGGCTTCATCCCGAACGTATTCCTGGCTCTTGCCCACCGGCCGGAAGAATTCCGTGCCTTTTTCGCTCACCACGATGCCCTGATGGAAAAACCCGGGGGCTTGAGTGCAGCAGAGAGGGAAATGATCGTGGTCGCCACCTCTTCTGCCAACGACTGTCTGTATTGCGTGATCGCCCACGGTGCGATTCTGCGCGTCAGAGCAAAGAATCCGCTGATCGCGGATCAGATTGCCGTCAACTACCGCAAGGCGGATATCTCACCGAGACAGCGGGTCATGCTCGATTTCGCGTTGAAAGTCTCACAACATGCGCAACGGATCGACGACGCGGATATCGCCACCATGAAGCAGAATGAGTTCTCTGAAGAAGACATCTGGGACATCGGCGCCATCGCCGCGTTTTTCGCCCAATCCAATCGGCTGGCCAATCTCTCGGCCATGCGACCCAACGACGAGTTTTACAGCATGGGCCGCTGACCCGAGAGCATCACCCTGGATCGTCGCCCAGCGTCATGGGCAGCGACTCGTCTCGAACCCACTCGGACATCGAGCCGTCGTAAACGGCAACCTCTTCCTTCCCGACCAGAAGACAGGCCAGCGCATCGATGGTGGCCGAGATGCCTCCGCCACAGTAGGCGATCACCCGCTCCGCTTCGAGCAAGCCCTTGGCTTCGAGTGCTTCTGATATCGCCGCCGCAGGGCGATAGCGATCGTCTTCGAGCATCTCTTCATAGAAGAGATTCACCGAACCCGTGATGTGGCCCTTACGGCCGTAGCTCATCTCCGATGACCCGCTGTACACCCCCGGGGACAGAGCGTTGATGGTGCAGACGTTGTCCTGACCAATCGCTGCCAGCACCTCTGCCTGGCCAACGAATCGTTCCGGACGAGGTCGCACCGTCATGGTACCCGGGGCATAAGCCTCATCACCGGAGGCCACCGCCAACTCCAGCGCCTGCCAGGCCGCGAAGCCGCCATTGAGTACGGCAACGTGCTCGACACCGGCATAGTGCAACAACCACCAGGCTCTGGTTGCCCACATCATGTGGCCGCTGCTGTAGACCACGACCCGATCGCCATCGTTGATTCCCGCCTGGCGAAGGCCGGTCTGCAATGCTTCGACACCGGGCAGGGAAAAACCCAGCCCGGTGCTGGTATCCGATACGCTTTTGATCTGATCGAGAAAAGCGGCGCCGGGAATGTGCGCCTTCTGGTAGCCGGCGGCCCCGGATTCCGCCCGATAGCCAGTCTCTGCGGGGACAAGGAATACGGAGACATCAAATATTTTCAGGTCGGGTGCCCCGATTTCCCTGGCAAGCGCTTCGGGTTCTATCAGATATTCGGGATGGACATAAGTCATTTTCGAACTCACTGTAAAGCGTGGAATGGGCGCGAGGACCCGCCGTTTTGAGAAAGCGCCAGGTTCTGCTCCAGCGAATCGACAGGATTGTCGGCTTCAAGCCAGGCAACCAGCCGTCTCCACTGTATCAGATCTTTGGTCACATCGACCTTTGCCAATTCACCCAGGCCGAGACCTTGAGCGGCGCTCTTGATGTAGTTCTGGGAATCCCGGAGCACCGCGGCCACGGGAATTTCCATGGATTCCAGGAAGCGCATCAGCGAGCGGAATACCACGGTATTGCGCTTGACTCGGTTCGCAACCACCGCGAGCCGATCATCATGACGTGAGATCTTCGCGGACAGCAGTAGATCGGCGATGGTGCGAGTTGCGGCGTGAATGTCTATGTCAGAGGGCAGTACCGGCACAACGATCTTATTCGCGCCGCGTACGAAATCGATCAGTTCATGTTTCTGAAAAGCGGCCGGCGTATCCACCACCACCCGCTGCACATCCGGTGGCACACGCAAAGCAAAGGATCGGGTCTGCCCCGCATGATTTTCGTATGTCGCGATGCCGTGGATGTAGGGACTGGTTTCCGGTCGCTTGCTCAGCCAGCGGGTACTCGACCCTTGCGAATCGTAATCCATGATGGCCGGAGCACTTCCTTCGCGGGCGTAAAACGCGGCGAGATTGGTGGCGATGGTGGTTTTTCCGGAGCCGCCTTTGGGATTGAGAATGACGATCTTACGTACTGACAAAGCGTCGGAGCCCTGTGCTGCAATGTGCGCGAAACCTACACTCGAAATTGATTTTATGCAAGAAGAATAAAGACTTACGGTAATCCACTATAGTAGTTTCTAGGGACCCTCTGCGACGATATAACGACATGAGCTTTTTCAGCGTCGGCTTCCGACCCTTCTATCTCGGTGCTGCCGTAGTCGCCGCCGTGAGCATACCTGTCTGGGCAATCGCTTTTCTGGGCGGTGCCACGGCAATCGGCGGTATCACACCATTTCTGTGGCACACCCACGAAATGATCTTCGGATTCGCGCCGGCGGTAATCGTCGGATTCCTGTTGACAGCGGTGCGCAACTGGACAGGACTCCCTACTCCATCAGGGCCCGCCCTTGGCTGGCTGTTCGGGCTCTGGGCGGCGGGGAGAATCCTGGGGCTTACCGATGCAGGGCTCTTCGGAGTTGTGATCGACGTCTCGTTTCTACCGGTCGTTGCTTTCACACTCGGTGTTCCACTCTGGAAAGCGGGTAATCTACGCAACGCTTTCGTCGTGGTCATTCTGCTGGTGTTAGCCGCGATGAATGCGCTCTTTCATGCCATCGAGCGCGGCTGGCTGGAAGGGTTACCCGCCGGTGCGGCAACCACCGTGGCGCTGGATGTCATTCTAATTCTGATGGTCGTCATTGGCGGTCGCATCATCCCGGCATTTTCTTCGAACGCCGTTGCCACCTTGAGGCCCCGGTCCTGGGTCACCATCGAGTGGCTGGCGATCGGTCTAACGGTACTCATCGTTGTCACCGACATTGTTCGCGCTGCTGGAGGACGGATGCTGCTCCTGGAGGAGTTCCAACAGGTTCTGCTGATCGTATGCGCAACCGTGCACTTTATTCGCCTGGCCGGCTGGCAGCCATGGAAGACCTGGCGGATTCCGCTGTTGCTGGTGCTGCCGCTGGCCTATCTGTGGATACCCGTGCATCTGATCCTGCGCATCGACCACCCTACGCTTGCCACCCATGCTTTAACGGTTGGCGCGATGGCAGGCCTCATGTTGGCGATGATGACCCGCAGCGCACTTGGCCACACCGGTCGTGCCCTGGTGGCGAGACCGGTCGAGTTGCTCTGCTTCGCCTCGATCCACCTGGCGGCGCTGACTCGGGTCGTCGGGCCTATCCTGCTGCCGGAGTTCTATCAGGCCTGGATTCAAACCTCAGCGCTGCTCTGGACCCTGGCATTCAGCGTATTCGCACTGGCTTACTGGCCGATTCTGACCAGACCCCGTATCGATCAGACGACCACATAAAGCAACAGCGTCACAGCAGCGACAACCAGCGGCACCAGCGACCACAGGCCCCAATCGAACGAATCCGCTGCCTCGATCATTCGAAGCAGAGATAGGCGTTCTTGAAGGCCCGTTGTCCGTCGGCCGTACACACATCGAAGAAAATGGCCTGCTCTTCGGCACTTTCAACCACCAGCGTGACGGTAGAAGGCATCAGCACCATGGCGGCGAAGCGGCCACCCAGCCGCCTGACTCGCGTTGCATCCCCGCCGAGGTATTCATCGATCAGCCGACTCACCGCCAGCGCCATGGTGGCGGTACCGTGGAGGATGATGTCCGGCAATCCCGCTGCCAGAGCGACCGCCCGATCTGTGTGAATGGGATTCCAGATTCTCGCACATTCGGTATAAACGTGACCGGCTGCCGCTGGAATATCGATCTCGAAGGCGGCTTTTTTGCCGGTACCTGCAGACACGGGCAAACCGGGCGGATCTTCTGCCTGGATCGGTTGGCCCTCAACAGACACACCACTACTGATCCCGAGTTGATAGGTCCGGCAAACCAATTGGCCCGCCTCGTCGCTGGTGTCGAGCCGGATC
>QIDL01000008.1 GCA_003228415.1 Gammaproteobacteria bacterium
GCAAAGTCGAATTCACCGGCTATGAATCGGAAAGCGCCGAAGCGACGATTACCGGAATTTTCGATAGTGAAGGCTCCGCCCTGGACAGCCTGGACGAGGGTGAAAGCGGTGTGGTGGTTCTGGAACGCACACCATTTTACGGGGAATCGGGTGGCCAGATCGGGGACTCTGGAACACTCAGCAATGAAGCTGCAACTTTTACGGTCGAAGACACCCAGATCAGCGGGGATCAGAGGCTCCACGTTGGCCGACTGTCATCGGGGAAGATGGTGCTGGGTGGCCGTGTCACGGCACACATAGACACCGAGCGCCGTCGCCGGATAAAACTCAATCATTCTGCCACCCACCTGATGCATGCCGCATTGCGCGCGGTGCTTGGTGATCACGTGCAACAGAAAGGCTCGCTGGTCGCACCGGACAGATTGAGGTTCGACTTTTCCCATCCGGACCCCATGAAACCGGATGAGCTGGCGTCGGTAGAGCAGCTTGTTAACGAACAGATTCAGGCCAATAGCAGCGTCGATGTGGTGCTGATGAGTTACGACGAAGCGATAGACAGCGGTGCGATGGCGCTGTTTGGCGAAAAATACGGCGCGCAAGTCCGAGTGCTGACGATGGGTGGCGGGTACTCGGTGGAACTGTGCGGTGGTACTCACGTGCAGCGAACCGGTGACATTGGCCTGTTTCGGATCACCGCGGAAACCGGAATTGCTGCCGGAATAAGGCGGATCGAGGCGATCACCGGTCCTGGGGCATTGGCATGGACGGCAGAAACCGAAACTCTGTTGAACGCTGTGGCCGGCCTGCTCAAAGGGTCGCGCTTAGATGTCGCGGACAAGGTCACGGCGCTACTTGAAGAAAATCGAATGTTAGGCAGAGAGCTTTCCGGTTTGCAGCAGCGGCTGGCCGCCGATCAGGGGGCCGATCTGGCAGATCGGTCTGTTGAGGTTGCAGGCATCAATGTGCTGGCGGCCAGGGTTGAGGGAGATGGTAAATCGTTGATGCAGACGCTGGATACCCTGAAATCCAAGCTGGGCACCGCCGTCATCGTGCTGGGTCATGTCGACGGAGAGAAGGTGAGTCTGCTCGCGGGCGTGAGTAAGGATCTTACCGATCGCTTGAAGGCGCCCGAGGTGATCGACGCCGTCGGGGCGCAGGTGGGTGCAAAGGGAGGTGGCCGGCCGGATATGGCCAGAGCGGGTGGTGGCGATCGACCTGAGGCACTGCAAGGTGCTCTTGATTCGGTGGCCGACTGGGTACGAAATCGGCTTGGCGACCAGGTAGAGCCGTGACCGTCATCGTTCAGAAGTATGGTGGCACCAGTGTCGGTAGCGTGGAACGGATTCAGGCCGTTGCCGAGCGCATCTGCAGGTATCGTGATTCGGGTACTCAGGTCCTTGCGGTGGTCTCCGCCATGAGCGGTGAAACCAATCGGCTTGAAAGCCTGGGTCGTAGCGTCGCCGGGAAACCGCTGGCGCGCGAAATGGACGTGCTGCTTGCCTCGGGAGAACAGGTCACGATCGCTCTGCTCGCCATGGCGCTCAACGAGCGGGGATGCCGGGCCAGATCGTATCTTGGCGATCAGATCTGTATTCGCACGGATGGCAACTTCGGTCGTGCACGAATCAAGGACATCGATACCGAGGCGTTGAGAGCCGATCTGGCTGAGGGTATCACTCCGGTGATTGCCGGATTCCAGGGAGTCGATGCGGATGGAAATTTGAACACCCTGGGTCGTGGCGGTTCGGATACGACGGCGGTTGCTATCGCGGCCGCCGTGGGGGTGGATGAGTGCCAGATCTGCACGGATGTCGATGGTGTCTATACCGCCGATCCGCGAGTCGTGGATGATGCACGGCGCTTGCAGCAGATCACCTTCGAAGAGATGCTGGAGCTGGCCTCCCTTGGCTCCAAGGTCCTGCATCCGCGCTCGGTAGAATTCGCCGGTAAGTACCGTGTTCCCCTGCGAGTGCTTTCAAGCTTCGAAGAAGGACCTGGGACGCTTATTACCAGTGAGAAGACAACCATGGAACAACCCATCGTATCGGGCATCGCGTATGCCCGGGATGAAGCCAAGATCACCATGTCCGGTGTCCCGGACATTCCAGGCATCGCCTCGAAGATCCTGGGTCCGGTGAGCAGAGCGCCCATCGAAGTAGACATGATCGTGCAGAATACCGGGGCGGACGGCCTGACCGACTTCACCTTCACCGTGAAACGAAGTGACCATGACAGAGCCCTGGAACTGCTGACGGCCGTGCAGCAATCGATCGGTGCCCGGGAACTCGCCGGTGACAACAAAATCGCCAAAATTTCTGTGGTGGGAGTGGGTATGCGCTCTCACGCTGGCGTCGCGACTCGCATGTTTGACGCCCTGGCGGCGGAGAACATCAATATTCTTATGATATCCACCTCGGAGATAAAAATATCCGTCGTGGTCGCCGAACGCTATCTTGAACTGGCCGTGCGCTGTATCCACAGCGAATTCGATCTGGGTGCGGATATCGTCGCCGAAGAAACAGCCTGAGCACTCTGGAGCTTGGATGATTTGCTGGTACACTTGCCGCAATTCGGAGAGGTGGCCGAGTGGCTGAAGGCGCTCCCCTGCTAAGGGAGTATAGGCTAATCCCCTATCGAGGGTTCGAATCCCTCCCTCTCCGCCAGATACGTTTCAGAATTGTTTTATTCCTATTGGCGTTTTTCAAACAGCCGAAAAGCTATTCTGAATAGCCCACCCGTATACCCACCGCTAAGTTGCTGTTTCTCACCACAACAACACCAACGTCAAGACGTATCGTCCCCTGCAATTGGCACATGCGTCTATGGGTCGATGGCCCGCGAGACGGCATGGGCCAGGGCGCTCACAATGTTGTCTGCATCGAGGAAACCCAAGTAGAGATTTGTTGCGCTTGATTACGTGGTGCAGGACGGGGACGTGATCCTGTTTCGATTCAATGTCTGAAGGCCATCCAGCGGGCTTCTGACCCCTTTCGCACCCTTGTTTAGAACGTGTGTGTAAATCTGTGTAGTGCGAACGTCGCTGTGCCCGAGCAGTTCCTGAACCGTACGGATATCGTAGCCGGTTTCCAGAAGGCGCAGACCGCTACCGTAGAGAAGGTTTGCGGCCAGCCAGGCAGTTCCTTCAATCTCTACGAGCAGACGGCCGACTTCAGATACGCTGAGAACCACTGGAAGGCGGTGTGGTCGCCTGGCACGTTGGATACCGTTCAGCCACGGAAGTTCAATGGCAAGGAATTGCTCAAGTTCTTGTGCACCCAACGTGCGAGGATGCTGCCTGCCGTGATGGCGTATGAAGAAGCGAATCCAGTACAGATAAGCTTTCTCTGTACGCCGGGAGAGGTCCAGCCGGCGCATCCGCATGCGTACTTCGTCGAGAAGTTGGGGCTTGTCCGGGTGATGTTTTCCTGCCATGGACGGCATTTCCAGCCGGGCGTATATTCGGACACATTATATGCCGTAATTGTCGGGCAGAAGGGGATCAAGGCTATGAATTACTTGGGAAATGCACCACTTCCGGTGCAGGTTATCCGGACATGTTATCTGGTGTTTTGCCAGATACATTAAGTTAGCCAGCAGCAAGAGGGGTGGCCGTTAAATCGGCAGTCGTGGTGACGGGAGCTTCGGGAGGAATCGGAAGCGCCTGTGTGTCGCTACTTCAAGAACTCGACTTCACTGTCCTCGCAGCCGTTCGGAGCGACGCGCAGGCCGAGGTTCTCCCCGCTGGCGCGAAGCCGTTCCGACTGGACCTTTCAGCGCCAGCTCGAATCGACGAGGCCATCGCCGAAGTGCTCTCCTTCAACATTCCTCTTCGAGGCCTCGTGAACAATGCGGGAATGTCTAGTGCTGGCGCGATTGAAGACGTTCCAATGGACACAATACGCGACGTCTTCGAAATCAACCTCTTCGGCCCGCTTCAGCTGACTCGGGCGTTGCTTCCAAGCCTGCGACAAAGCAACGGTCGAGTCGTCAACGTCGGCTCCGGTGAAGGTTTTCTCGCGACTCCGCTCAACGCGCCCTACTGCATGGCGAAATATGCTCTTGAGGCATTCTCTGAATCGCTTCGCCTTGAGCTCGCAGGCTCAGGAGTTTCTGTCTCTGTTGTGTCCCCTGGGCAGACCGAGACCGCGATTCTCAAAGCTGCACGCGCGGACTTTCGAGAGCTGTCGACGAAATCATCCGGACCATACCAGTCGCTCATCGCACCGCGCGGTCGGATGGCTGACCGCACCGGAATGCCTCCGGCTCGCGTCGCTCAGGCCGTCGCGCGGGCCCTCACGTCCCGAAGCCCGCGTGCACGATACTTTGTCGGTGCTGATAGTCGCGGCGCGTTTCTGCTCGGGCGTCTCGCACCCGCTCGCGTTCGGGGGCTCTTCATGCGCTGGATCCTCGGCTTCAAGTAGGCGGTACTGGCTAACAAAGGCTTGCAGCTGACAACAGACAGCTGGGCGGTCCCGGATTCGGTAGCCTTCTGGCGTCGGGACTCTGCGGCATGGCGTTGACGGTCAGCGCTGTCTGTTGCAGCTGAAGCCCGATCCGTTAGGCGGCTGTGAGACATCGCCCATTGACCACCGGTGTGAGATAGTTGACTCTTGGAGATTCAGCGTGAACGATGTTCGAGAAAATGCCCGATTATCAAAGTCTTAGCATCGAGGAACGTCTTCAGATCGTAGAAGACATCTGGGATAGTATCGCCGTCGATGCGGATCAATTGCCCGTGTCACCAGCACAGAAACGGGAACTCGACAAGAGACTGGAACGCTTGGTGCGCGAAGGATCAGATGGTATCGATGCAAGAGCGTTTGTTTCAGATCTCAAATCGAGGTTGTGACGCTTCGCCTCCAACGAGAGGCGGCACGCGACATCGAAAAAGCTGCGTTCTGGTACGACAGCCAACGTCTAGGCTTGGGAACTCACTTCGCGGATGAAATCTACGCCATATTCGACCGCATTGAGGAAAGTCCGCGTTCCTTCCCAGTCGTACACGAAAGTCTCCGGCGAGCCGTTGTCCGAGTGTTCCCGTTCTGCGTTTTTTTCCGAGAAACAGCAGATGCGATCGACATCGTCGCAGTCTTGCATGGAAGTCGTGATCCGGTGGAATGGCAATCGCGAGTCTAGAAACTACCGGCGGCCGTCTAACAGGCGATCTAGCGGACCTCTTTACCTGTCACTTCTTTTGCTTGCGCAAAAGAACCGCCAGGCGGCGTCGGCCGCTTATCTTGGCGTTAGACGATAGGGATAGGAGTTCCAAGATTTCGACTTTCGATTCAATTAAGATTCTCATCAAAGCTGGGGAAGTTCGTGTTTCTGAACACGGTTGGGACGAACTTGAATCAGATGATATCTCCGTCCGACATCTGCTCAACACGATTGACCAAGCAGAATTGATTGAGGATTTTCCCGAGTCTGCCTAAGGACCTTCAGTTCTACTGTTTCAACTTGATCGAACAGGTGATCCATTCATGTAGTATGGGGCATTCCCAAAGGGCATAGTACGCCTGCCGTATTGGTAACTGCTTATCGTCCTGACCCGGCTAGATGGGCAAGCGATTTCAAGAGTCGAACATCATGAAGAAAACCAAATACTTACATGTTGATGGATATGTTGCCGAGGTGGACGTTGAACTCACCGAGTCCGAACCAAACGACGAATGGGGTCCATACTTATCGCTGGAAGACGCTCTTCTTCTTGATGATGTCAAGGAACTACTGAGACAGAATTATATTCACGAAGCCACAAAAAAGGCGCGCGTGTTCACCCTTACTCCGGTCGCGACAAGCAAGTGATCGTAAACTCTTTGAGGTGAGGCACTCCTGCTGTTGCCTAACCAGCTGGTCGGGTAGGCGTAGGTCTGGGGAATCAACCCACCTCGGAGCAACACGGCAATTTTGTGCGAATCGAGTTTGTCGCTCTTTGTTTTCGAGCCGTGGATGGCCTTCATTTCCAGGGCGTGGCCGAGCACAAATTCGATGCCTTGTTCAGCGCACCAGTCGGCGACCCAGTACCAGGCGAACATACACTCACAGTAAATCACCAGATTGTTCCGGTAAGGAGCGAGAGCGCGCTTGAGTTGCTCCGGATGGCAGCGGTGATTCTTGTGGTAGAGCACTTCACCGTTCTGTGTAGATCGATGCCGCAGTAGTGCTTGTGCTGATTGGTATGGAATCTCATCGAGGCTTCCTTTCAGGTTATGGTGACCTGGTAGGGT
>QIDL01000009.1 GCA_003228415.1 Gammaproteobacteria bacterium
ACACCGACGGGTACCGACACGATCTCCACACCCTGATGCCGAACGATGTTTGCTGCAGTGTCTCGATAGTGCGGATGCACGGTTTCCGGCACTACCACGACGCGGGATTTGGTCTTGCGGTTGCCACGCACCGCCATGAGGATAGCCTCCGCGAGCCCCGACGCGCCGTCATAAACCGATGCATTGGAAACATCCAGGCCGGTCAAGGCCGCCATCATGGACTGAAACTCGTAAATCAGCTGTAGTGTGCCCTGGCTCGCTTCCGCCTGATAGGGTGTGTATGCCGTCATGAATTCACCCCGGGCTGTGAGGTCCCAGACCGCGGCGGGAATATGGTGGTCGTAGGCGCCAGCGCCAAGAAAACAGACATCCATGAGATCCAGCGCTGCGCGCCTGGCCAGCTCCTGCAGCATGCCCAACTCGCCGACGCCATCCGGAACCCGCTCGAGGGAGCCCGCGCGCATCCGGGCAGGAATCTCATCAAAGAGATCTTCGATTCCGTCCACCCCGATGGTGGTCAACATGGCATCGACTTCTTCCGCCGTATGGGGGATGAAGGGCATGATCAATTACTCCGTGTCGTTTCGAGGCAGGCGTCCAAGGCAGCTTGAATCGGTTGCTCCGCTTCGGTCTCTGAGCTATCTCGAGTTCAGGTATTCAGTGCTGATCTGCTGCAACAACTTCCGCATAACCCTCGGAATCAAGCAGATCTTCGAGTTCACCCAGGTTGTCGGCCTCGATGCGGAAAAACCAACCATCGCCGTAGGGATCCTGATTGACCATTTCTGGAGCGTCTTCCAGGGCTTCATTCACAGATATCACCGTGCCGGAGATCGGCGCATAAATATCGGACGCCGCCTTTACCGACTCCACCACCCCTGCTTCCGCCTGGGCGTCGACCGTTTGACCCAGCTCCGGTTGCTCAACATAGACCACATCACCTAGCGCCTCCTGAGCATGGTCGCTGATCCCCACGGTCACCGTACCGTCCTCCTCGAGACGAGCCCACTCGTGACTGCTCGCATATTTCAGCTCTGCCGGAATCTCGCTCATCGTGTCCTGTTACCCGTTTTCTGTTTTTGTCGGTCTATCGTTGTACTCGCTTTGTACTCGACCTGTTTACTCGACCCGTGCATTCAACGCATCCCTGCCAATTTGCGTCGCCCCGGGACAGCTCAGCCGCTGAATCGTATTCACTATTTTACCCATTTTCCACAGCCCGAAAAACTCTCTTCGGCACTCTCTTTGGCAAAATCATGAGGGGGTTTTGAACACTCGCTGGCCGTGACGAACGAAGGGCGGCCGCACGATTTTCACCGGCTGGCGTTTGTTGCGTATCTCGACCTCGCAAGCGCCCTTGGCCGTTCTCGGAATTCTGGCCAGCGCAATGCTGTAGCCCAGCGTTGGCGAAAACAGTCCACTGGTGACGACGCCGTTACCCTTTTCGGTGATCACCAACTGTCCGTGTCGAAGGATCCCTTTGCCTTCCATGATGAGTCCGGTGAGTTTCTCATCTATGCCACTTTCGCGCGCAGTCTCCAACACCTTGCGTCCGATGAATTCTCGCGGCTCCCAATCGATCGTCCAACCGAGGTTCGAGACCAGCGGCGAAGTGGCGTCGTCCATATCCTGACCGTAAAGGTTGAGGCCGGCTTCGAGGCGGAGCGTATCCCGGGCAGCAAGGCCCGCAGGTGCGACGCCCGCCGCGGCCAGATCGTGCCAGAGGCTGCGCGCCTCTTCGCCCGGTAATATGATCTCGACGCCGTCTTCGCCGGTATAACCAGTTCGAGCCACCATGGTCTCCTGCATATCACGGGCGGAGAAAGGCGCCAGCTCCGCGAGACCGGTCAGACCGGAAACCTGTTCGTAGATAGAGAGTGCCCGGGGTCCCTGCACGGCCACCATGGCGAGATCGCGTTCTTCGAGCTCTACCCCCTCGTCA
The DNA here is from genome assembly GCA_003228415.1 of Gammaproteobacteria bacterium. GTDB lineage: Bacteria > Pseudomonadota > Gammaproteobacteria > Pseudomonadales > Azotimanducaceae > SZUA-309. The sequence goes on from QIDL01000009.1 coordinate 1,943, forward strand.
TTGTGTTCGGCGAACCAGACCAGAACCTTTTCCCGGGACCCAGCATTGACCACACAGCGATAACCTTTCTCGCGCCTGTAGACGATGAGATCATCTACCACCCCTCCCGCATCATTGAGCAGCAAGCCATAGAGGGCCTTACCTGTCTCGACAAGTTTCCCCACGTTGTTAGCGACCAGTCGGCACAGGAATTGACCCGCCCGCTCACCCGCAATATCGATGACCGTCATGTGTGATACATCGAACATGCCGGCCTCGTTCCGTACCGAGTGGTGCTCTTCGATCTGCGAGCCGTAGTGCAGCGGCATCTCCCAGCCCGCAAAGTCCACCATCCGGGCTCCGGCGGCAATATGAGATTCGTAGAGTGCTGTTCGGTTACTCATCTTTCCTCTATCCAATGACGCCTTTCACACGCCTACCAGGTTGAGGCCAGCGGGCCCACACCCAGGGCCTCGCGCATGAGCTGCTGTTTTATGGGTTCAGCGCTGTTCAACCAGGCGATAGCACTATTTCGCAGCCACTGCACTGTTGGGCCTCCCTCTGCGTACACCGACTTGAAGCCAGCCATGAGCGCGATCATCAATTGTGCCCGGGCGCGACGCTTGCGGGCAAATCCGCGCCAGATTCCCGGTGCGCCCGGATCCGCACCGCGCGGGAACATGACAAAGCGCTGCAGCAGGTCTCTGACGTCTTCGAAACCGACGTTCGCGCCGAGTCCCGCCAGAGGATGCAGTACCCTCGCCGCATCGCCAATGAGGAGCACCCTGTCGAGCGGGTTGAAGTCGGTCACCACATGTTGTTCGAGCGGGAACGCCGCGCGCTGGTCGACCTCCAGGATGCGACCGAGACGATATTCCGTGGCTTCTCCCAGCGCCTCGCAAAATGCGTCTTCTGATAGCGCCAATCTCATCCGTGCCGATTCAGGAGATTGTGACCAGACTACCGAGGAAACATCAGGCATTCGACTGGGTAACAATGCCACGGGTCCGTCAAGCAGAAAGCGCTGATACGCCACGCCTTCGTGGCCACATTCGGCCCGCACCAGAGTGGCCAGCGCGTGGTGGCCCGTCGGTCGAGACTCCATACCGACACCGAGCAGCGATCGTACGGTCGATCGAGCACCATCCACGCCGATCAGCAGCCTTGCAGAGAACGACGCTTCGCCAACAACCACCCGCACCTCCCTGGTATCCGCGACGATGCTCGACACCTCGCCGATGTCGATCTCGACACCGGCCTGCTCTTCCATGCGCTCCCAGAGCGCGGCCACCGTGGGTGAATTTTCCAGAATCCAGCCGAGCTCCGTCCGGTCGACGTCCACGGCGTTGAAGGACATCGCTGCCACCCCACGCTCCTCCCAGACCTGCATGCTCCGATACACCGCTGGATCGAGAATCCGCCAGATGTCGAGCTCATCGAACAACGACCGGCTTGCAGGTGAGCAGGCGATGTTGCGAATGTCCATACCGAAGCGACCGGCACTGAGTTGCGGGCGCTGCCGCTCGATAAGGCGCACCCGCCAGCCACGACGAGCCAGCCCCAACGCGGCGGCGGCGCCCACCAGGCCGCCTCCCACCACAATCACATCTCCTTCCTTCATCGTTTCCTGCGCATGGTCTTTTGCGTGCTCTGACCCGCTGTCATGGGCTGGCCCTCATTAAGGCCTCAATCTCGGCAATCTCTTTCGGAGCATGGGCTGTCAGCACATCCGGTCCTTGTTCGGTAATCAGCACATCATCCTCCACCCGAATGCCCAGGCCCCGGAAGTATCCTGGCAGGTGAGCGGTAGAAGTTGCGCGCGGTAAATAGATACCCGGCTCGATCGTCAACACCATGCCCGGTTCCAGAGGTCGCCAGGCTCCGTCCACGCGATAGTCCCCCACGTCGTGCACATCGACCCCCAACCAGTGAGACGTGTTGTGCGGTATGAAATCCCGATAGGATTGGGTCTCGAGGATCTCATCCGGCTTGCCCTTTAAAATGTTCAGCCCCAGCAAGCCGTCGATCATGACCCCGAGAGCGACCTCATGGGGGTGCATGAAGAGCGCGCCAGGCTGGCAAGCGGCGATCGCTGCCTTGTTCGCTTCCAGGACCACCTGGTAGAGGGCCGCCTGATGTTTGGTGAACTTGCCGCTGACCGGAAACGTACGAGTCACATCGGCAGCATAGTGCTGTAGTTCACAGCCTGCGTCGATCAACACCAGATCATTCTTCTTCAGAGTCGCCGCGTTATCGACGTAGTGCAGCACACAGGCATTTTCGCCACCACCAACGATGCAGGGATAGGCAGTGGTTTTCGCACCTCGACGCATGAATTGGTAAATCAGCTCTGCTTCCAACTGTGTCTCTGTCATCCCGGGCGTGCACGCCTGCATGGCCCTTCGATGGCCCTCGCAAGTGATGCGGGTCGCCTCGCGCATGACACGAATCTCCGCCGCCGACTTTGTCAGACGCTGCTCATGCAGCAGGTGCTTGAGGGCGAACATCTCTCCGGGCGGGATTGCGCCACCGGATTCCCGGGCGCGGATGCTGCTCACCCAGCCGAGCAGACGGTTGTCGAACTCCGGGTGGTCACCCAGAGTCACGTAGATTCTTTCCCTGCCTTCCAGCATGCCCGGCAGAATGTCGTCGATATCGGTCACTGGGAATCCGTCATCGAGGTCGAGGATCTGGGTGGCTCGCTCCGGACCAACGCGCTCTCCATCATAAAGTTCCGAGCGTGCATGCCTCTCGCGACAGAACAGCACCACTTCACCATGTTCCCGGTCCGGGGCAAGGATCAGCACCGCATCAGGCTCACTGAATCCGGTCAGGTAGTAGAAGTCGCTATCCTGTCGAAACAGGTATTCGGTATCCCGGTTACGGGTTTTTATGCCAGCAGCGGGAATCACGGCGATGGAATCGGCGGTCATGAGTCTCATCAGCGCCAATCGACGGCGCCTGAACTCACTCTTCGGGATCGACGTCGTCATCAGCGGCATCGTCGATGGCCCCATCATCAATGGCCCCATCATCAAGGAGAGACATGATCAGCAGTGCCCCGACTTTGACGTACTCTTCGAGTTCGACGAAGTCACCTTCCGACTCATCTTCCGGGAGCTCGGTATCGAGCTGTGCAATGGCGGCAAAGTCATGGAGGATCTCCTCGATCTCATCCGGCAAAGAACCGAATTCCTCGATTCCACGTCTGTTGAGGCCGACCACCAGACCCGTGAGAAAGCTCTGACACCAGTTGGCCAGCGTACCGAGCCGAACAGACATCGCCTCATCATCATCGGACAACAACGGCCGGAAGCTCATGTCGCTCATATGCAGCACATCGAGGGTGGCGCCAACGAACTCACCCACCGAGTCGCCGTCGGACAGAACATCTACACCAAGCAGATCGACCAGATCCTGCAATTCGAATCGTGTCATGTCGGCGACCCCGATTCCTACCGTGGCGCCGTGCAACTCCGCCGTGGTCAGACTCTCACCGCTACTGCGCAACGCCTGCTGAGCAAGGTTTTCAAGATCCGAAATTGAGTGCAGCATAGGCAGGGACATCGATTGAGACGCTTCTCGATACCGCGGGGCAACCCCACGAAAAGTCGACATCCTAGCAGACACACCCCTTTGACACCCGCTTCACATGGTCAAGTTTTCAGCGCAAACTACCGCACCAAACGTATGACGTGGTAGCGCCATGGCTGGCGACGAGTGGAACTCCCTCGAGCAGAAAGTCGATGAGCTGATAGAGCTCTGTACCGTCCTCACCAAGGAGAATCGAGCCCTGCGTGCTCAACAGCAGAACTGGACCACGGAACGTGCCAAGCTGATTGAGAAAAACGAACTGGCCAAGAGTCGGGTCGAGGCCATGATCACCCGGTTGAAAGCCCTGGAAAATGACTGACAGCACGATTGAGTAAACAACAGTAGATGAGCGACAAAAACACTACAGTGAGCGTCAAGATCCTCGAGAAGGAGTATCAGGTTGCCTGCCCTGATGACGAAGTAGATGCGCTGACCGCGTCGGCTCGCTACCTCGATGAGCAGATGTCGGACATTCGTGACACCGGCAAGATCTTCGGCCTCGACCGAATTGCCGTTATGGCCGCACTCAACATTGCCAACGAATATCTCAACAATCAGGGCGTGGTCAATGCAGCCTCCACGCTGGTCGACACCAGGGTCGAAGCGCTGACGCAGCGTGTCGGCAAGGCCCTGGCCGAGCAAAAACAGCTGAACTTGTAACCGGGCTGTCAAGTCGTGTCTGGCCGCGACTTTCCGATATACTCACCGCTG
>QIDL01000492.1 GCA_003228415.1 Gammaproteobacteria bacterium
GCCTGTGCATCACGATTGGCACGCTCTGGTACGCACCCTTCCCTGACATAGACCGGGCTACGGCGGACAATCTCTGGGTGCAGTGCGTGGATGCCATTCACCCCACCGTGCTCTCCTCCCGGGCAGAACTGGAAGGCCAGGACCCGAGATGGTTCGAACTGGTACTGCAACCGGTACAATTGGAAGATTCGATGGAGATGCTCGGGTCTCTCATCGACGTTACCGAGCAGACGGTCGCCGCTGCGGAAACCCTCGCCATCCTCGACACCGTGGTGGACGGGATCATCGTGATCGATGGCAGTGGTAGAATTGAGACGTTCAATCAAGCCGCATCTGACCTGTTCGGTTATTCGGCGGACGAAGCGATCGGTAAAAGTATCAATATGCTGATGACGGGCGTCCATGAATCCGACCACAATCGCTATTTGAGTGACTATCTGCGTACCGGCAAAGCCAGAATTATCGGGATGGGGCGTGAGCTCATCGCCAAATCCTCGGACGGGACAAAAATTCCGATCTATCTGGCAGTGAGCGAGGTTCACCTCGATGGCAAGCGTCGCTTCGCCGGTATCGTCCGCAACCTGACCGAGCAATATGCCGCCAGAGAGGCGCTTGCCAGCCAGCGCGAAAAACTGGCCCATGTCGGACGGTTGAGTACCATGGGTGAGATGACCGCAAGCATCGCCCACGAAATCAATCAGCCTCTCACCGCCATAGCCATGTATGCACAGGCAAGCCTGAAGTTGCTGGAACGCACCGGTAGTACCGAGAAAATCAAAGGTGCGCTGGAAAAACTCAACACTCAAGCACTGCGCGCGGGTGCGGTCATTGAACGTATCCAGCGATTCGCCCGAGCTCAGGAGACCAGCAAGGAGGTGCTTGATATCAACGAGTTGGTCACAGATCTCCTGAAGCTTGCAGGCTCCGACGCTCGCATGCACGATATCGAACTGATGCTGGATCTCGCCGGAGATTTACCTCAGATATTTGCAGATCCCGTGCAGATTCAGCAGGTAATCCTCAATCTGATCAGAAACGGCATCGACGCAATGAACGAAATTCACTGCAAACACGGTCGTACGATTACCCTGGAAACCAGATGCACGAACGGCGTGGATGTGGAAGTCATCGTTTCCGATCTCGGGCACGGGGTTGCCGACGACCAAGCGGATCTGTTATTTACTCCCTTTCATACCACGAAAAAGGAAGGGATGGGGATGGGCTTGTCCATCTGCCGATCGATCATTTTGGAGCACGGCGGAGAACTCCGATATCGCGACCACCCGGGACCGGGTGCCAGTTTCTTTTTCAGCATACCGAGTGACCATGACTGAAGACATACCCACTGTATTTGTCATCGATGACGACGAGCCTGTTCGAGATGCAATCGGATTGCTGCTCGATACCGTCGACATTACCCACGAATCGTTCGGGAGCGCCCAGGACTTTCTGGCTGGTTACGATTCCCATCGGACCGGCTGTCTTGTGCTCGACATACGCATGCCCGGCATGAGCGGTCTGGAGCTCCAGGATCATCTCAAGGAAAAACAGGATCCTATCCCCATCATCTTCATCACCGGCCATGGTGACATCCCCATGGCTGTGGAAGCCATGAAAAAGGGTGCCATCGACTTCATCCGCAAGCCCTTCCGAGATCAGGAGCTTCTCGACCGAATTCACGACGCTATGAGCCAGGACGCAGAAAACCGCGATCATTACGCCGATCTCGAAGCGGTTCGTTCCCACGCGGGTGAACTTACCCCGAGGGAGAAGGAAGTCTTCGCACGAGTCGCTGAAGGTCAGGCCAACAAAGTTGTCGCCATAGACCTCGAGATCAGCGAGCGTACCGTGGAAATTCATCGCAGCCAGGTCATGCAGAAAATGCGTGCGCGCAACCTCGCAGATCTGGTAAAAATGAAAATTCTGCTCGATCAGAACCGCAGTTAGGTAAATCCGCGTATTTCCACGCCCCGCGCACACATCTAGGGTGCATCGATGGGCAGGGATTCAGTCTGTATAGTAGATGGCGATCCGGCTGTTCGGGACAGCCTAAGCACGCTGCTCGACTTGAATGGCTACCATGTAGAGACCTTCTCCACCGGCAGCGCGTTCCTGAGGCAGTTGAAGAGTGGGATCAGAATGCAGTGCGTGGTCTGTGAAGCCGACCTGCCGGATACCAGTGGTGTTCGCATATTCGAAAAGGTCCAGGCGCTTCCAGACTCTATCCCGTTTGCCCTCCTCGTCAGTCGCCGTAATCCCAGCATCGTGAAAACCGCCCACAAGGCGGGCATCGAGCAGGTTTTCCTCAAACCACTCGTCCATAGACACCTGATCGAATTCATCAGCGACCATACCCACTGACCCGGCAGGGGTCAGGGAATTTTGAGTTTCGAACGGATATGATTCGACCTTCGGATTCCGTCTGGACAGGAGACGGGGTCTCGACGTTTCCGGCACAGTACCAGGGAACCCGAACCTGCCGGGCACGACCCTGAAATTCCGTTAACCAAAGGTCTCCGGATTGTGCCTGCATTGACTCTACTGACAGCGCTGACGCTGGCGATCGGGCTACTGCCAGTGAGATTCCCCGCTGCCGGTTTCTGGTGGGACTGGCTGGCCGGGCTTGGTTTTTGCGGTCTGGCAATGATTGCCTATCTCGGTTGGGACTCGGAATCTCCCGCAACGAGTCCCCGACTGCGCCTGCATCGAAATATCGCGCTGCTGGCAACCATTCTCACAGGTGTCCACGCAACAGGTTATCTGATAGATGACCTCATCCTGATCGAGTATCTCAAACCCACGGCACCTCCTTACATGCTCCTGGGGATCGCTGCGTTTACAGTCATGGTTGGCACCACAATCACCGCCTTACCTGCTCCACGGCAATACTTCTACACAGGTTTCAGCAGCTTCAGAAACTGGCACCGGTGGCTGGTAGCGCTGGTCCTCATCGGCAGCATCTGGCACGTGATAGGTACCGATTTTACGATTACCACCCCGATGCAGACAGGCTTCCTGATCCTGTTGACGCTTTTGTTACCCGCTGGAGCATTTTGTGCACGCCGCCTGCGCGTAAAACTCCCATTAACAACCGCGCCAGACAGTGAACGCAGAGCGGACAACAACACAGTTGCTCTTGCACTCCTGATGTTGCTGTTCGCGGGCGTCTACTCCGCGATCAAGAATCTGCCGTGAGAGTTTTCTGGTGGGTATTCGGTATTGCTCTCACAACCGCACTCGGCTATGGCGTGCAGTTGGGCCAATCGAGCCTTCGCGCCACGCAGCCCATGCTCCCCGTCACCTTCGGACACATTGATCATCGCACAGAAAATTGCATCGGCTGCCACCACAACTTCATCGACGATACAGGTCAGGGCCTGTGTTTCGACTGCCACAAAACAGACCCCGAGGTGCGCGCCCTGATTGAAGCGCAGTTCCACGAACTCTGCCGCAGCTGCCACGAAGAAAAGCAGCTCCTGGGTGAAGACGGTGGTCCAACCCGTCAATGCCTGGCGTGTCATACCGCTGATGACGCACCCTAGGGACCCTCTTATTTGGACGCCGACCGTCTGAATGTCCCTGCATAGCAGTCGTGCTGTTGCGGTGTAACATGCAGCAGCGGTAGCAGGCACAGCAGGAGGCTCCATGCTGGCGATGCAGATGGATCGAATAGTGTCTCTCGCCGACGAGGATCGGCCTCTCTCTGCAGTCGAGTTACCGGTACCAGAACCCGCCTCGAACGAAATTCTGATCAAGGTGAATGCGTGTGGCGTCTGTCACACGGAAATCGACGAGATTGAAGGTCGCACTCCTCCACCTCATCTCCCTGTAGTGCTTGGACACGAAGTGGTTGGCACAGTGGCAGATTTAGGTGTGGAAGTGTCGTCCCACCGGATAGGGAATCGAGTCGGCGTTGGTTGGATTCACTCTTCCACCGGCGGTGCCCATGAAAACCTTGCGCCGCAATTCGTTGCCACCGGCCGAGATGTCAACGGCGGCTACGCCGAGTTCATGACCGTACCGGCAAGTTATGCTTACGTCATTCCGGATTCGCTCGAAGACGTGCAGGCCGCGCCGCTGCTCTGCGCCGGCGCCATCGGTTATCGAGCGCTCCGGCTCACCGAACTCCAGAACGGCCAGCGACTTGGCTTGACCGGATTTGGTGGCTCCGCACACATCGTGCTCCAGCTGGCGCGCCACCTGTTCCCTGATTCGAGAGTGTGCGTTTTCGCTCGCGACCAGAAAAGCCGGGAATTCGCTCGCTCCCTGGGCGCCGAATGGGCCGGAGACACAACCGATCGTGCCCCTCAGGGGCTCCACGCCATCATCGACACCACTCCGGCCTGGACGCCGGTTGTGCAAGCACTGGCCAATCTAAAACCAGGCGGACGCCTGGTAATCAACGCGATTCGTAAGGAAGAAGCGGATAAGTCAGCGCTGCTGGCGCTTTCTTATCATGAGCATCTCTGGCTGGAACGGGAAATCAAGAGCGTCGCCAACATCACCGGGGCGGACATCGCAGAGTTTCTGCCGCTCGCTGCCTGCATTCCCATCCGATCGGAGATCCAGACCTACCCACTACAGAATGCCAACGCAGCACTGGTCAGCCTGAAACGGGAACCGGTCACTGGCGCCAAGGTACTCATTATCTAGATTATTTCTCGATTACTTCTGTATCTATTTGATTTTACACCGTTTAAAGTCAACTTCGAAAACCCTTACACGACGAAAAACGATTCGCTTCGGATGACCAGGATCCCTTGCCGACAAACATCGCCTGTTCAGGAATTGGCTACTATTTTCATTCGACCTTGCAGTCGGACATGGGTACAGGATGGGTGAATGGGCCGGCGCCACTGTTACAATACGCGCCGTTTTACTCTAATTCAGGCCTTTTTCAGTGAGCCAGAAACACCATCGACTGATCGTTCTCGGATCAGGTCCCGCAGGCTATACCGCCACGCTCTACGCCGCTCGTGCCAACCTGACACCGGTGCTCATCACCGGCGTGGAAGTGGGCGGTCAGCTGACGACCACCACGGAAGTTGAAAATTGGCCGGGAGGTCATGAATCTCTCCAGGGACCTGAACTGATGATGCAGATGGCCGAGCACGTGGAGCGCTTCGATACCAGCGTGGTCAACGACACCATCAACGCCGCCGATCTCGATACCCGTCCTATGACTCTAACGGGCGACTCGAACACCTACACTTGCGATGCGCTGATCATTGCGACAGGAGCATCGGCCATGTATCTGGGTCTCGACTCCGAAGAGCAATACAAAGGTCGCGGTGTCAGTGCCTGTGCAACCTGCGACGGATTTTTCTTTCGCGGCCAGGAAGTAGCCGTGGTAGGGGGTGGCAACACAGCGGCGGAAGAGGCCCTCTACCTTTCCAACATCTGCACCAAGGTGTATCTGATCCACCGACGCGACGAACTCCGGGCAGAAAAAATCCTCCAGGACCGGCTTTTTGCCAAAGAGAACATTGTGCCCATCTGGAACCACACACTGGAGGAAGTGCTCGGTGACGATTCCGGTGTCACCGGCATTCGAGTTATTGACAAGCAAGGTAATGCACAACAACTCGAACTGAGCGGGGTGTTCATAGCAATCGGTCACCGACCCAACACGGACATCTTCCAAACCCAGTTGGATATGAACGGAGGCTACATCGACACCGCCAGCGGCACTAGCGGCGGCGCCACCGGCACCAGCGTCCCTGGTGTATTCGCCGCCGGTGACGTGGCCGACCACGTCTACCGACAGGCGATCACGTCGGCGGGTTTCGGTTGCATGGCGGCCCTCGATGCAGAGAAATATCTCGCTGAATGTGCTGAATCTGCTTAAGATTCAGCCCCTTCGCAGGCGTTCTATGAGGCTGGAGGTATCCCAGCGTCCTCCGCCATGGTTCTGCACATCGGCATAAAACTGATCCACCAGCGCGGTCAGCGGCAAGCTCGCCTGCAGAGACCGCCCGGTCCGTAACGTGATGTCCAGGTCCTTTCGCATCCAGTTCACCGCAAACCCGAATTCGAATTCGCCGCGAGCCATGGTTGCAGAACGATTCTCCATCTGCCACGACTGCGCGGCGCCCTTGGAAATCACCTCTACCACCGCTTCGATATCGAGACCCGCCTGCTCGGCAAAGTGCAGCCCCTCCGCAAGGCCCTGCAGCACACCGGCAATGCAGATCTGGTTGACCATTTTTGTCAGCTGACCCGAC
>QIDL01000066.1 GCA_003228415.1 Gammaproteobacteria bacterium
GCATCACCACAAAATCCGAAAGGCACGTGTACCAACTTGATGAGCCAAAACAGGGTCCCAAAACCGCGGAGACCCACGGTGTTTCACGCAATCGAAGGTATTGTGTGGGGTCTCCACCTGCACTGCCCATCTGCCTCGCACCCATGGAGTCCTGAATCCGAGATCCGGAGGATTCACCGAGAAATACGATCGGCATTCCATTGTTTGTCGCCGTTTTCTTGATGTAGCCGATTTTGGCAGAATTGGTCACGCTACTTGAAGCACCCAGAACGGTCATGTCGTTAGATACAGCGGTGACCTGTCTGTTTGCTACTTTGCCAAATCCGCAAATTTTTCCGTCAGCGGGGGTCTTTTCCCTCTGCTCAGGATGCACCGAGGTTGCGAGTTTTCCGATTTCTCTGAACGAATTCTCATCAAAGAGAAGGTCAAGACGTTCCCGGGCGTTCAAAAACCCCTTGTCCTTTCGGGACTTGAGTTTTTCCGGCCCTCCCATCGCTTCCGCGTGAGAAACTCTCCGGGACAGCTCTTCACGTTTCATCTGTGATGTATCTACTGACATGATCTTTCCTTCACCACTTCCTTTCCAGAAAACTTTCCTTGATCTTCAACTTGTCAACCTTTCCGGCATTGTTCTTAGGCAGTTCCTCTACAAAATGCAGAATCTTGGGTTTTTTGTATGAGGCGATCTGGGTCTTGCAAAAATCGATGAGCTCCAGTTCGTCTATTTCCTCCGCCTTGTTCGAGACAACGGCCGCCACAACAATTTCTCCCCATTCTTTGTCTTCAACGCCGAATACAGCGGCTTCCTGCACCGCAGTGTGCATGTGCAGCGCATCTTCCACTTCCCGGGAATAGACGTTAAAACCACCAGAAATGATCATGTCTTTGTTGCGCCCCACAATATAGAGATAACCGTCTTCGTCGAATCGCCCCAGGTCGCCGCTGTAAAACCATCCATTCCTGATGGCCGCTTGCTGTAGATCGGGGCGGCGCCAGAATTCGGCAGCGACCTGTTTTTCCGGCTTTAAGGTAATTTCACCAATCTCTCCCTGAGGTACTGGATTCCCGTCTTCGCTTCGTAAAACCAGGTCGACGTTGAAAACCAATTTGCCGCAGGATGTGAGCCTCGTTCGGCCCTGCTCTGTTTCGATATCGTGTTCTTCACGAGGAAACACTGTAATGGGCTGGGGGCATTCGGACATGCCATAGTGCTGACGAAATATTTTGCCGAGACATCGAATACCCCGTACTTGAGTATCTACCGGTGTAGGAGCAACGCCATAGTTGATGACTTTCAAACTCGAGAGGTCATATTCATGCCTTTCCGCCGCCTCGACAAAACGAGTCATCATGGTTGGCACCAGGAAGAGCTGAGTCACATGGTAATTCTGAATCGCCGTCATCAGCGTTTCGAGATCAAATCGGGTCAAGACAATATTTCGCGTACCACGCATATAACAAGGAACCAGGTAGTTACCCGCGGCATGAGTCAATGGGCCGACGTGCAACATCGTGTCTGCGGTATTCAGTTCGGGCTCATAGGTCGCGAGAAAACTGAGCAGGCGTTCCCTGATCGTGTCATAGCGGAAAACAATACCCTTGGGCTTTCCGGTGGTCCCGGATGTGTAATGAATGCGCGTGATGTGATGGCTATCGACGATGATGCGTGGTCGTTCTGACGAAGCCTCGGCCAACAACCCTTCGTAACTTTCCACATGGTCCGCACACCAACCGATGCCAACGAACCGTATCTGCCCAAATTCCTTGGCCAGGGGTTCAATCACGGCCTGGAACTCCGCACCGGCGATAACAACGCGGGGGTCGCAATCCACAATGATGTCACGCTGTTCCGGAAGAGAATGAAGCGCATTCAGTCCCACATAGGCCGAACCCGCTTTCTGTGCGCCAAAAAAGCAATCCAGACTCTCGACGCTGTTGCTGAGCAGAATGGCAACACGATCTTCGACATTGCATCCGAGGGAGAGCAAGACCTGGGCGAAACGAGTACTGCGCTCATCGAGTTCTTCATAACTGTAACTGACATCATCAAACACCAGCGATTCCCGGCCTCTGAAGAAGTCGGCTGACCAGTACAGCTCTTTACCTGCTACAAATGACATCTGTTGTTTTTTTCATCCTGGATTTCCCCAAGTCGATTCCTCCCGTTCTCTTCCTCCCATTCTCTATAGGAGAACAAGGGTATTTGAACCTGGCGGAAATTTATTTCGGTTGCCGCTGCATATCCGTCTCAATCACTTCCCATGCGTCCTCAATCCAGTCGCACAACAAGCTCCGAGTTTCACGCGGGTCGATGACATCAAGAATGCCGAATCGCTCTGCGGTGCGAAAAGGACTGGCAAGGTTGTGATAAAACTCCTCGATCTCGAGGCGTCTCGCTGCAGGATCATCTGCTGCATTGATCTCCTGCTTATGGGCCGCCATCACACCACCTTCAATCGGGATGGAGCCCCAGCGCGCAGTAGGCCAGGCAAATCTGTGATTCAGCGCACCACTCTCTTTAGGGCCATGTAACGCACCGGCGAGCCCGAAGCAGCGGCGAATAATGATAGACACCCAGGGTGAGCGGCAACGTGCCAGCGCTTCTCCGAGGCGAACAGCGCCCAACAAAGTCCCATTCAATTCAGCCATGGGTCCCGTGGCGTTACCCGGCTGATCTACAAAATTGATTACCGGAAAATGGAACTGATCACAGAGCTTCGAGAAACGTTCCATCTTGAGGGCGGCGGCATTGTTCATGGCACCGCCTCCAACTTTAGGGTCATTGGCGATTACGCCAACAGGATAGCCATTGAGTCTCGCCAGGCAGGTGATGACAGACCCACCATAGAACCTGCCGATTTCAAACAGGGATCCAAGATCAAGAATCGCCTGTAGTATTTTGCGGGGGTTGTATATTTTCCGACTATTCTCCGGAATCGCTTCCTTCAGCCAGTCCTCGACCCTGTCGGGGCTATCCTCTGTTGCAGTCACCGGCGGTAACCTGTGGATATTACGAGGAAGATAGCTCAGAAATCGCTGGACCTGCGACAAGGCATCTTCTTCATCAACCGCTTCATTCTGGACGAGACCGTTTTTCCTGTGAACCTTGTAACCACCGAGTTCATTTTTGTGGATATCGATACCATAAGCCTGTTTGACAACAGGAGGACCGGCAGCAAATACCTGGCTGGTATCACGTACCATGACGGAAAAATGGGACGATAAAACTTTCAGGGCGCCCAACCCCGCGCAGGCACCCATGGCTACGCCGACCACCGGAACGGTGTCCAGCAACTCGGCAGACGGCCAGTTCGTATATTCAGGAATTTTCGTTGCCTGCATTTTCTGCAACAACTTGACGCTGCCGCCTGCGGAATCAACCAGTCGGACCAATGGCATTCGATAAGCGAGCGCCATACGCTCAGCATAGATCCACTTGTCCGCGTTGGTCGCCTCAGATGATCCCGCGCGTATGGTGTAGTCGTCTGCGGAAATACATACTCTGGCGGCGTTGATGCGACCGGTTCCCATGATCGCATTGGCTGGTTGGAAGTCTGTGAGATGCCCTGATTCGTCGTATTCCCCCTTACCGGTCATACGACCCAGTTCGGTGAAACTATGCTCATCAAGCAAATAGTCCAGGCGTTCCCGGGCGGTCTTCTTTCCCATTTCAGCTTGTCTGGCAATCGCTTCTGCACCACCCATTTTCAGCCCGGCGGTGCGGCGAGCCTCTAACTCGGGAAGCCAACCTGGAGCGATATGGCTCATTCCTCTTCCATCACCACAACAATATCGCCTTCGGATACAGCGGCACCTTCGGCAACCTTGATCATTTTCACAACGCCATCACAAGGCGCGCAAACGGGTACCTCCATTTTCATCGATTCCAGGATGAGCAGATCGTCTTCTTCTACTACTACCTGGCCCACCTCGCTGACGATCTTCCAAACGGTTCCAGTACACTCACATTCAACATCGACCTCTGGCATCTTGTTCTCCGAAAAAAGGCATTACGCGCTGACATCAGCCTGTAAGGGCCGCGGATAGCCAGATTCACATACAGATAATTTATTGTCAACTATTTTGTTTGCAATATTGTGTACAATACTGTCGACGTATTCATTCAAGCCTTCGATCAAGGAAAGGAAAGAAACGAAATGAGTGAGATGGCTGTCACCAGACCCGCGATGGTCGACGAGATCAGGGAGATTTTCAAAACATTGCGCAGGCGTATCGTCACCCGCGAGATTCCTCTTGGAACAAGGCTGCGGGAACAGGATCTTGCATCGGAATTCCAGGTATCTCGAGCCAGGATTCGTGACGTTCTGGCGCTCCTGGAACAACGGGAACTGGTCAGTCGTCAGCCCAATCGAGGCGTGGTTGTGAGGCGCTACTCGCTGGACGAACTCATCAAACGATTTGAAATCGTCGAATGTCTCTCTGGTCTCGCGACCCGTCTGGCGACCCAGCGATCAACACCCTCAAAATGGCAGGCATGGCTGGACCTGTTTGAGGGGCCCATGGAGATTCTGCTGGAAGACGGCAAACTTCATGAATATCTCGCCAATATTTCACGCTTGCAGCTCGAGATAGCAGAAGCGGCAGGTAACGAACCCTTGAGAGATCTGATCTCACAGTACACAGACATGCTCGGACCTTACATCCAGAAAGTGCTGGTGGTATCAGATCACGCCCGGCTGGCGGTGCATCAGCACACCGCGGTGCTCGAAGCGATGGTACAGGGGAATGCAGATTCCGCAGAACTTCTGCGTCGGGTGCAACTGCGCAGTTCCCGGCAAACGCTGGAACGTTTTCACGATCTGTTGTTGTAATCTACTGACAATCTGTCAAGCCAACACCCACATCCGCAACCAAAAAGCGGGGCTGGCGCCCCGCTTAGATTCAATTGCCGTTTCTTGCTGCTAGGTGCCCGTCCAGCGGTAGGTGATGTCGATACCATAGAATCGCGGATACAGGTAGGTAGCCGTCTGCGCCCAGTTGTCTCCAGCGTTACCGGCACCGACACCGCGGGCACGACCCTCGTCGGTGAGGTTGTCCACGAAACCGCGAACGTACCAGCGATCCTGGTTGTCACGCCAGGTGAGTGACATATCCAACCGATAGCGATCCGGCACCTTATCGACCGAGCGCTTGATGCCGCTGTCGTAGAAAGACCCGGTGTAGGAAAAGGAGCCGCTGAGGGTGACCACACCGGCAGAGAATGGCCAGTCGTACCAGCTGTATACCGTTGCCTTGTTGCGCGGAATGCGCTTCAAGTCGTTGCCCTTGAGGTTGACGACGGTGGCGTTGGAGGTGATGCCGGTAATGGGATCCACATCCTGGAACAACGCTTCCGGTCTCGCGGGGTCGTCGTCCTCGACCACGAACAGGTCAGATCTGTATTCGGTTGCCGTGTATGAGTAGTTACCACCGATGGTCCAGTTATCGGTCGCCAGCCACAGCCCTTCAATCTCCCAGCCGATGTTGCGGGCGTCGTCCACGTTCACCACCACATTCCGGTCCGTACCGGTTTCCGGTTGAAACTCGTTGACCTCGTCCTGATAGCCTGTGTAATCGTAGAGGTAGAGGGAAGAAAACAGTTGCAGCCGATCGTCGAACAGCGAACCTTTGTAGCCGATTTCAAAGGCCAGGACCTCCTCTTCATCGTAGGAAACCGATGTGCCCGTCTGGCCAGCGATGGGGTTGCCGTCCTCATCGAAGAAATCGGTCTGGGTATCCAGAAGACCCAGTGAGTAACCACCTGCGCGATAGCCGGTGGTGGCGCCGAAGTAGAACAGCGTATTTTCGTTGGGGGTCCAATCCATGTTGGCCCGCCAGGTGACCTTGCTCCACGATTTCTTGGACTTCTGCCCGGCATCCGCCCAGGAGATGGGTAGACCCTGCAGGCGCAGGGGCGTCGCGCAATCCGCGTCATCCAGCGCACAGGTCGGGATGATCGGGTTGTCGACATTGTAGGTTGGGGCAAATACGGCATTGCCCATGAACATCTGCATGACCGCAATCTGAGTCAGGCCGGCATCCGCACAACTGGCGACGGCGAAGAAACCCTGGCAGACGCCTTCAAACGCCGGGTTGGAGGACCCGTAGAAGCCGTTTTGTGGATCGTTCAGGTCGTTCTCGAAATAGCCGCCACGTTGCTCGGCGGCCTGTTTTTCGTCCCGCGCCCAGCGAATTCCCAACGTCAGTGCCCAGTTCTCG
>QIDL01000352.1 GCA_003228415.1 Gammaproteobacteria bacterium
CCAGGCGGCGGCGCTATCACCAGCGCGGTGGAGCTGGCCTTGTTCTATCAAGCCCTGCTGAGCGGCGGATTGAACGATAAGGAGGTCTTCTCCCAGGCGATTCTCCGCCAGGCTCGTGAGGTCCGGTCTGGAAATCTGACCGATCCGGTATTTGGCAAGCCGGTCAACCGGGGTCTCGGTATCGTGATTGCCGGTGACGACACCCGGAACTATCGCGGTTTCGGTCACACTAATTCTGCGGAGGCCTTCGGGCACAACGGAGCAGGCGGTCAACTCGCCTGGGCAGATCCTGCTACCGGCATTTCACTTGGGTATTGCACCAGTGGCCACGATCGCAACGAGGTGCGCCAGGGTCGCCGCGGGGTGGCTATCTCCAGCCTGGCTGCGGCGTGCCTCTCCAGCCGATAAGCGGTTGCGGGTCAATTCAGAACCGATTGAGAATCAGGCGATGAGATTCCGGACTCTGATCGCTCTGTGCTGTCTTTCCGCGAGCTTTCACGCCTGCATTGCCGAAGCCGAATGGTTCGAGGCTACCGAGTCCATCATGGGTACCCGGGTGCACGCCGAGGTCTGGCACGAGCAGGCCGAGGTGGCCGAGCGGGTGCTGGATGACGTCATGGCGGAGATGCGTCGTATCGATGCAACTTACAGTCCCTTCATCGAAACCAGCGAGCTATCGAAACTGAACAGAGAAGCGCCCGAGGGTTGGGTTCAGACCACCCGGGAGATGCTCGACCTGCTGGCCAGAAGTGCCCGGGTATCGCGACTGACTGGCGGCGCCTTCGACATCACCTACGCCTCGGTCGGGCGCTACTATGACTTCCGTGAAGGGCAACGACCTGACGACGCGACGCTCATTGAAGGCCTGGCGGCAATCAATTATGAATACGTCGAGATCGATACCCTGGCACAACGGGTACGCTTCACCCACCCGCTGGTCTACATCGACCTTGGCGGTATAGCCAAGGGCTATGCGGTGGATCGCTGCATCGCGCTCATCGAAGCTCGAGGCATCGATCAGGCCGCCGTTGCCGCTGGTGGAGACAGTCGGATCATTGGTGATCGGCGCGGCGAGCCCTGGACCGTGGGCATTCAGGATCCCCGCAACGATGACGTCATGGCCGCGTTGTTGCCGCTGGTGGATACGGCGGTGTCGACCTCCGGTGACTATGAGCGCTTCTTCGTCGAGGATGGGGTTCGCTACCATCACATCATCGATCCCAGAACCGGCGACTCGGCCAGAGACAGCTGGAGCGTCACGATTCTCGGAAAAGAGGCGACCTTCACCGATGCATTGTCCACCAGTGTATTCGTCCTCGGACCCGAAAAAGGACTCGAGCTCATCAACAGCCTTCCCGGTGTCGACGCCATCATCATCGATGCATCAGGAAAGCTTCTTTACTCGGCAGACCTGGCAGAGGCCGCGGGGCAGCAGCCCACAGCGGTAGCCCCGCAGCGGGGTCTCCATTGAAGCCGTTCTCATTGTGTCCGGCCGCGCGGACCAACGTCATGAGAAGTGTGATTCCCAGCACGTTTTCACAAGCCTCCCTCAACTAACGTGCGTATCTAACAGGACGCATTGAAGTCCCGAACGGTGACCAACCGTAGACGGAACGAAGATTCGAGACAGGACAGCTCGAAATAAGTTGTACCGGAATTCGCTGTCGGTGTCTGGAAGATTCGTTTTCTTGACTCGAGTAGTCGGCGAGTTCCGGTTCTCTTGTTTTCTTCGATTTTCAAGCGCCGTGTTAGCGAACACCAAAGGAGGGTGTACGTGGCTTTATAAGGATGTAAGCCGAACCGCAGGAAGCGGAAGGTGAACGCCGGAAGTTCGAAAGACTTTGCCATCGATGAGCTCGACTTCGAAAAGGACAGCGAATGGGTGGAAGACCGGAAGCTACGCGGAGCGCGTCGCAAACGGAGTGCAGTATCTACCAGGTCTTTCGACGGCGCCTCACGACCTCGAAGCTCAGAGCTTGCTTGGAGTTTGTAACAGGCGGCGGTCAACGACGAGGAGAAACGACATGAATCGGATCGGCCAGATAACCACAGCGCTCGTGGCGCTGCTCATATCGGTGAGTGTGGGCGCGGTCAGCCTGCGGGAAAACGCCCCCGACTTCACCCTGAAGAGTCTCGAGGGATCCAATCTGCGTTTAGAGGAATACCGGGGTCAGGTCGTACTCATCAACTTCTGGGCCAGCTGGTGTGGGCCCTGCCGTCAGGAAATGCCCATCCTGGATCGGTTGCATCATCGCTACCAGGACACAGGCTTCGCGGTTCTCGGTATCAACGTCGAAGGTGAACGGGAACCGGCTCAAGATCTCGTCGATAAAACCAACGTCACCTTTCCGATCCTCCTGGATGCTGATCAGAAGGTGAGCGAAATGTACGATTTACAAGCCATGCCCAGCAGCGTGGTCATCGACCGCGACGGCGTGGTCCGATATATCCATCTGGGTTACAAGCCAGGTGATGAAGCCAAATACGTTGAGGTTGTGAAGCGACTGATTCGAGAGTAGCGGGAAAACAAGCAATGCAAAGGATAGCAAAGCGCGACATTCTGATCGTTCTTTTGTGCCTGGCTCTGCCAGGCTTCCTCCCTTCGGCGGCTACGGCCCGGACGACGGAGGAAGGGGTGAAGGATGCCGGTGAAACGACGGGTACCCAGCACCCATCCGCTCCCGCACCGCTCGACAGCGATCTCGAACTCGTCAAGAAAGAGCTGCTGAAACTCAAGCGGGATCTGGTGATCCTGGAAGAAGACCTGCTGTTCCCGGCGAGCAGCCAGGTGGCAGTGTTCCTGTCTATGGATATCGGCGAGTTGTTTCAGCTCGATGCGGTCACGCTCAAGCTCAACGGCAGGGAAGTCGCGCATCATCTCTACACGGACAAACAGGTGGATGCCCTGTTCCGTGGCGGCATTCAGAAGCTTTTCGTCGGTAACGTCAAACAGGGACAGAATCGACTGACCGCTTTTTTTACCGGGCGAGGACCCAGCGGCAGAGACTACCGTCGAGCGGCAACGGTGGAATTCGATAAATCTTTCGAGCCGGCGTTCGTGGAACTCGCGATCACGGATTCCAGTGCGCGCTACCAGCCCGAGTTCCGCGCGGCGGTCTCCAACTAGCGCCGCGCTCGCTCCATCATGAAAGCGTTTCTCTGTGAGCTCATATTGAGCTGTGTCATAGCCAGCCCGGGGGCCAAACCCCTCGATGAGTTGACCTATGGAGGGATGCTCTACAGCTATTACCAGGACGATTACAGCCAGGCGTTACTCGATACCATGGTCGCCGAGGCGCAAGGCCGACTTGGAGATGATCCGGTTCGCTTTGAACTCGCCAAGGGCAGCTTCGCGTTCAGCGACAGAATGTACGAGCTTGCCCGGCAGACTTTTGCCGGTGTCGATCCCTCCGAGTTGACAGAACTCGACAAGATGCGCCTCGCGTTCCATCTGGCCAGGGAGTATCACCGTCGAGGCGACTATGCCGGCATGGCGGCGGAGCTCGAGCAGATAGAGTTCAACAAGACCTGGCTCGGTCGGGTTCGATTCCATCCGGAAGTAGAGTTCATGCGGGCCGAAGTGGCCATCGCGAATGGTGATCTGGAGCAAGCGGAGATGCTGCTCGAGCGTCTCGACGCAGACGATCCGCTACTCGCCTATGGCCTGTTTAATCTGGGTATTGCCCATCGTCAGGCGGATGATCTCTCCGGCGCGCGGCGGGCATTCGAACGTCTTACCGACACCGATCCAGAAAACGGTGAAGCCCGGGATCTCGTCCATCGGGGGAAACTCGCGCTGGCATACATCGCTCGTGAGCAACATGCCCCGGCAGATGCAGCCAGGGTGCTCGGCGGCCTGCCAGGCGAGGGTCGATATCGCGACGTGGCGCTGGCTTCATACGGTGGCCTGGCCATGGACAACGAAGACTACGAGCTGGCTTCCCGCATCTGGCTGACCTTGCAGAATCAGCAATACTGGACTTCCAGCACGGCCCAGGCGCGACTTGCTTTTCCGGTGAGTCTGGAGCGATTGGCATCTCGAGAAATGGCGCTGGAACAGTACCGACGGGCAGAGAGTAGTTTTGAGAACCGGCTTTCGGTGCTCACCAGACTCAATCGGCAGGCGGAGAATCCGAGCTGGGTCCATGGCCTGCTGCTGGTGTTCTCGTCGCCTGAAAAAGATCAACAACGAATGACGGATCTGGTGGAGCGTTGGCGCGACCAGCTCGGTCATACAGACTGGCTGGAGTGGCTCGCCACGGAGGATACCCACCAGGTGCTGCTGGAGTGGCGCGAACTGCTGACGATGCAGGACTGGTTGGATTTATTACCTGCGGAGCTGGAGGCCTTTGAGGAAGTTGCGCAGGAGCAACGTCGGCGCAGCGCCGCAGCGAAGAGTCTGCTCTACGATGAGGAGCTGTTGAATACTCGTCTCGAGTTGCGGCGCCGCACCGATGCCCAGGCACAACGTCTTCGGACTCTCACCGGTTCGACCGCCGAGCCGACCAGTGCGTGGATGGGTAAACTGGCCAACGACGAGGAGCGGGAACGCCTTCACCGGTTCGAGGAGATGCGCACGTTCGCCTCGAAGCAGATGAGTGACGATGAGCGCTCCGACTGGCTGCGGCGAGTAGATCGACTGACCGGTTTGGCTTTCTGGACCCTGGCGAGTGAGCGCGCGAGCCGCATCAGGGAACTGGACAAACAGCATCGTGCCAACACATCGTTGCTTGGCGAGGTTGATGCCCGCATCGAGCGCGTGCAGAACGCCGAAAGTCGGTTCGTCGCCGGCGTTGAAACCGATTTTCTGGCCTTCAGCGGGCGGGCGGGCGAACTCCGAACGAGTGTCGATGCGGCGCTCGATCATCGCGAAGTGGCGCTGGCGCACCAGCTGCGCCAGGGCATGGCTCGTGAGATGCAAGAGGTCCAGAAGTATCTGCTCTTCACCCGCATCGGTATCGCCAGGGCGACGGATCAACTCTCCATGGACTCAGACGTGATGGAGGGCGAGTGATGAGATTGACTCACCGGTCCCTGATCGGTTGGTTGACGGTGGCGCTGTTGCCGTCGCTGTTGCAGGGCTGTGGTTTTGGACCCTTCGGTGACCGTGCCGGCAGGCAGGGCGATGCGCAGATTGCCGATATCGTTGCCAATCTGCCCGAGCTGAGAATGCCGGCGGAAGTGGTGAGCAAGCCTTCCCGTGCCGAGGTACTGGCGGCGTATGAGCGCGTCTATGGCCTCATTGATGACCGGATCGAAAATCATGCCGTAGGTAAACGGCTTGCCGATTTGAAGATGAGCGTTGGCGAAGACCTGGATATTTCCGGGGCCGAGAACCCCTATCAGGATGCAGTCGCGCTCTATGAGAGCCTGCTTGAAACAGCCGAGGGAGAAGGCAAGGACCAGATCCTCTATCAGTTGGCGCGGGCACATGATCTGGTGGGTGAAACCGATACCGCAGTGTTGTATCTGAACAGATTGATTGCGGACTATCCCGACAGCTCTTTTATTGTAGAGGCTCGCTTTCGGCGAGCAGAGATCGCGTTTTCCGCCGGGCAGTATCGTGCCGCGGAAGCCGACTACGGTTATGTTGTCCGGCTCGGCAGCAGCACCCCCTACCTGCAGAATGCGACCTATATGCAAGGTTGGGCGCAGTTCAAACTTGGCGATCTGGACCAGGGCTTGAGAAGTTTTTTTCGGGTGGTGGATAGCGTTCTTGCAGCCGCCGACTCGAACCCCGACTCGAAAATGAAAGGAGCAGATGCGCTCCCGCTTGCCGAACGCGAAATTCTCGACGACAGTCTCAGGGTGGTAACGCTCGCCCTGGCTTATCTGGATGGCTCGGAGACCCTGGCGCAACACATGCGGTCGCTGGCGCGTCCCGACTGGCAATATCAGGTGTATGAAGCGCTTGCGGATGATTACCTGGACAAGGAACGCTATCTGGACAGCGTTGCTACCTGGCATACCTTCATCGCTGAAAACAGCCTCGATCCACGTGCTCCGAGAGCGCACATCGGCATGATCGATACCCTCATCAAGGCCGATTTTCCAAGCGAAGTGAAACCCAGGAAAGAAGAGTTCGTGGCTCGCTACGGCATCTACAGCGAGTTCTGGGCGTTCCACGAAGAGAGTGTGCGCGACGGTTATGTCGACACGCTGCACGAATACCTGACCGAGCTTGCCACGCTCGCTCACGGC
>QIDL01000082.1 GCA_003228415.1 Gammaproteobacteria bacterium
CCCCGGTATAAGTACCGGTCTGATCGTTGTAGTAGGACACCGCCAGCGGCGCACCGGCTCCCAACAACAGCGCAAAAGGCACCGCGGCACTGCGAACGGCTCCGAGATAGCGCCTGCCGAAGTACGCCCCCCAGATCACTTCCTGTAAGGGGATCATCCCTCCCCAACCCAGACCCAACAGGGCGTAGGCGGCATAGATCAGAGTGAGTGATCCGGAATCCACACTCCAGATAATCGCAAACAGGGCAAGCCCGGTGCCGGAGGCCCCAATCGCCGCCAGCGGCTTCGCCGGCAATCGATCTATGAAGTATCCCCAGACCGGCTTGGACAGCATGGCGGGGATCGACGCTACCGTGATCGCATAGGCGGCCTCGGTCCGGGAAAAACCCGAATCGGTGAGATAGGGCACGGTCTGCAGCAGCATGACCACGATGTTGATGGAGAACAGCCCGAAGGAAAACACCAGGCAGTAAAACACCCAGGTGCTCAGCGCCTCACGGCGGGTCATCGAGCGATCGAAATCCGCTTGCGCCTTATGCGCCAACCCCGCAGCCACCTCATCATCCGACTTGCCGTCGGGATGCCAGCCATGGTCTTCCGGGGTCCGGCGCATGAGCAGCGCGACAGGGTAAACCAGCAGCACGGTACTCGCGGCCAGGATCAGCCAGGTCTGGCGCCAGCCGATCGTGTCCACCGACACCGTTACCGCCGGGGTGATCAGAATTCCGGCAAAGGAGACGCCCATTGCCGCCCACGCAATCGCTTGACCGCGCTTTTCGACAAACCATTTGGACAACGTCACGTTCACCACCAGATTACCCAGCAGCGCGCCGCCTACGGTCGCCAGGACACCGTTGAGCAACAGCCATTGCCAGACGTTGTTCACCAGTGCGTGCAGTGCGAGCGTCACCGCCATGATCGTCGCTCCGATCAGCATCAACGGCCGAGGACCGAACCGATCGACCCAGGTGCCTATCAGAAATCCGGTCATACCCATGACAAACTGACCGAGGGAACGCGACAACGTGAACTCGGCGCGCGTCCAGCCCAGATCTTCGATCATCGGCATCATGAAGGGACCCAGCACATAGCTGAACACACCCATCGCGATGAACTGCGATACAAACGCAGCCGCCACGATCCAGTAGCCATAGAAAGGTTGTTTCGTCATGCTGTGGGAGACTACCGGGGACGATGCCCGCCGACTCGAACCCGTTGTTGGTTATCGGTATTGAATTCGATTTATTAGAGCACAACTCGAGCCAGCCCATGCTAACCGTCTATCCAGCCAGATCGATCATCACCATGAATCCGAGCCTGCCTCGTGCAACCGCGGTTGCCGTTCGCGATGACCGCATCGTCGAAGTAGGGACCCTGCAGTCCCTCGCCCCCTGGCTCGAAGCATTCGATCACCGCATCGACGATCGGTTCAGCGATCTGATACTCACCCCCGGCTTCATCGATCCCCATCTACATCCAACGATGGCCGCAGTACTCCTGCCCATGGAATTCATCACGGCCATGTCCTGGCGACTGCCATGGGGCAATGTCGAAGCGGTTGTCGATGCCGAAGCATTCACGCACAAGCTGACTCACCTCCACGACTCGAAACCGGACGCGGAGCCGCTATTCGTATGGGGTTACCATCAGCTCTGGCACGGCGCCATGAACCGGCAGCGGATCAACCAGATCAGCCTGACGCGTCCGATCGTTGTCTGGCATCGTTCATTTCACGAGCTGTACATGAATGACGGTGCGCTGGCATGGCTCGACATCACCAGCCAGACCGTCGGCAAACGCCAACAGATAGACCTCGACAACGGCCACTTTTTCGAAAACGGGCTGGGCTACGCCATCGCCAGGTTGAACCCCTACCTGCTCGCTCCGGAACGCTATCGGCAAGGTCTGGAACGACTCAAGCAGGTCGTTCATCAAGGCGGCCACACGACCATTGCCGACATGGCCGTGGGTCTTTTCGATTTCGACATGGAATTGCAAGCCTCTCGTTCCGTTCTCGACACCGATGACGCGATGTTCCGAGTCGAAATGATACCCACGGCTCTCGGGCTGCTGCGCAGCCACCCGGACCACGAAACCATTCTCGAGCTACTCGACTCGCTCATGGCCCAGAGTTCAAAGCGCTTGCGCTTCGCAAAGCGGATAAAGCTCTTTGCCGATGGTGCATTTTTCTCCCAACTGGCCCAGCTCGGTCCGCCAGGCTATATCGACGGGCATCATGGCGAGTGGTTGATGCCTCCGGAACTGCTGGAGGCTGCGGCTCGCACCTACTGGAATGCCGGTTACCAGATACACCTGCACGTCACCGGCGATCTGGGCCTGGAGTTGGGACTCGAGATTCTGGAGAAACTCCAATGGCAGCGGCCTCGATTCAATCACGGCTGGACGTTCGAGCACTTCGGGTTTTCAACACCGGAACAGGTTGAGCGAATCGCCGCTCTGGGAGCAAACGTCTCCGCCAATGTCTACTATCTGCACGAGCTGAGTCACATCTATGCCAACCACGGCATCGGCTATGAACGCGCCAGCCAGATGGCGCGTCTCGGAAGTTGTTTCGCCAGAGGTATCCGGACCACTCTGCACTCGGATTTCACCATGGCGCCGGCCGAACCGTTGAACAGCGCCTGGGTCGCCATCAACAGGGTAAACTGCGAAGGTGAGACCATGTGCGCAGAGGAATGCATCACACCCGAACAGGCATTGGCGGCTATCACGATCAATGCCGCCCACGTGCTGGGCCGGGCCGACGACATCGGCAGCATTCGAGCCGGCAAAAAGGCCGATTTTACCGTGCTCAGAGAGGACCCGCTCGCAATCGAACCAATGGCCTGGAAGGACATTTCGATCGCCGCAACCATCTTCGAAGGAAGACCCGAATCGTTGTAGCACTCACAACTGTCGCTACTTTTCCGGAACTTTTCCGGGTTGGCGGCGGTCCGATAATCAAGCAATTCCAAGGAGTGTCGACACCGAATTCAAGCACCTGGGAGGAATCTTCCGACCTTGAAGTATCTGATCACAATGCTCACCTTTTCCGCGCTGGTCGGTTGCGGCGGAGGTAATGATAACGACCGGCGACCGAGCGGCAATGCCGATCTCAGGGTATTGATCGTTGACGACGCAACACTGGTTCCCGTGTTCGCTTCGAGCACGACCCGCTACACCGCCAGCGTCACCGGCGGTACCGACAGCACCCGGGTCACAGCAACCGCCGTCGACGACAGAGCGGGCATTCAGGTAGACGGGATTGCCGTTCGTTCAGGATCGCCGAGCGATCCCATCCCCTTGGTCGTGGGCACTACCACCATCGATGTCCAGGTGACCGCGGAAGACGGCACCCGGCGCACATACACGGTCGTCGTGACACGACCCATTCCCAGCAGCAATGCCAATCTCAGCCAACTGTCTCTGACCGTGGCCATTCTCGATCAGATCTTCGACCCCGCGTTGCAGACCTACAGCGCCGCGACCGGCCATCTGGGTTCGTCAACCCGAGTCGTCGCCAGTCCGGAAATCGCTGCTGCATCACTGATCACCAATGGTGTTGATTTCGAAGCAGGTGAGCAAAGCGACTATGTACCGCTACGGACCGGCACCGATTCCGTCACCGTCCTCGTCACCGCGGAAGATGCCTCCACCACCAGATCCTACGTCGTCAACACTACCCGGGCAGGCCTCAATTCACTGAACCAGCGAACGTACATCAAGGCTTCGAATCCCGACCCGGAGGATCGATTCGGCACAGACATTTCGCTGCATGATGAAATTCTACTGGTCGGAGCGCCCTGGGAGCAGAGTTCGGCCACGGGCATTGACGGCAATCAGACCGACAACGCAATCAACGAAGCGGGCGCCGCCTATGTTTTCGATCGAATCGGCAACACCTGGTTTCAATCCTCCTATGTGAAAGCCTCCAACACCGGTGCGGAGGATCGATTCGGCTGGTCGTTGTCGGTCGCCAACAGCCTGGCGATCGGTGCTCCAGGCGAACAGAGCCTCAACAACCAGCAGGACAATTCAGGTAGCGGGGTTGGTGCGCTATACGTTTTTGATCCTGCCGCCGGAAACAGTTGGACTCAGACCGCTTACCTGAAAGCGTCCAACGCCGAGTCCGATGACAGATTCGCCACCACTGTGGCTTCAGAAGGTGATCGCATCCTGGCAGGTGCCCCATTCGAAGGAAGCAGCGCCACCGGGGTCAACGGCGACGAATCGAATAACAATCTGCTCGAAGCGGGTGCTGCCTATCTATTCGATCGTGATTCTTCGGGCAATTGGCAACAGGTGGCCTACTTCAAGGCATCCAACACCGATAATCAGGATCAGTTCGGCAATGCTGTGGCCATCAGCAACGAAACACTGGCGATCGGAGCCTGGCTCGAGGACAGCGGTGCGACCGGAGTCGGTGGAGATCAGAACAGCACCGACGAAGCCGACTCCGGTGCGGTGTATCTATTTGACGAGAGCGATTCCGGCAGTTGGAGCCAGTCCGCCTACATCAAGGCATCGAACACAGAAAACGGCGACGGATTCGGCAGCGCTCTGGCGCTGGACGATGACATTCTCGTCGTTGCAGCCCCGACCGAGGACGGCGGCATTGCCGGCAATCAGCAGGACAACTCTGAAGCGGATGCTGGTGCCGTCTATGTATTCAGTCGCTCCACGTCAGGTGAGTGGCAACAGGAAGCCTATATAAAGGCCTCAAACCCCGGCCTGGGCGACCGCTTTGGCTCCTCCGTGGAAATTCTCGGCAATTTGCTGGCGGTCGGTGCGCCCGGAGAGAGATCGAACGCCACCGGCATCAACGGTGATCAACAAAACGAATCCACTCTCGACGCCGGTGCCGTCTACCTGTTCGAGCGCAACAGCTCGGGGGGCTGGAGCCAGATTGCCTACATCAAAGCATCCAATACCGACACCGGAGACACGTTTGGCCGCGGCCTCGGGCTGGACGCTGATACGCTGGTGGTTGGGACTCCGTTGGAGGCCAGCACAAGTTCAGGCATTGACGGCGATGAATCCGACAACACCGTTGAATCGGCTGGCGCCGTCTACGTTATCCGCTAGCGCGTTTCAATTAGTCGAGCGCGTCTTCCGGATAATCCGCGTAACCACCGGTTGCCGATCCTCAATTCTCCGTCAGGGCTCGGACTACCTCTTCAACCACAGCATCGGCCTTCGCCTGCATCTCAGGGTCGGTCGCATCCTGTATCGGATGAGCAACGAATACGCAACGCGCGTCGGTCATGCCGAGAGCGTCTGCCTGCACTTGCGCAGCATCTTTGAACTCGGTCGACGCCAGCGAAACCGCGGGCTTGCCCTGAATCTCGAACCATACCGTGTCATGCAAACTGCACGTGGTACAGGATCCTCAGTCAGCCAACGCCTCCACCACAAAGTCGTTGTCGCGGAAAATTTCTGCACGCAGATCATCCGGCGCCGGTTTGGTGAAGGTGGGTTTGGCGTAGCGTTTGATTCGAACACCCGGCAGCCGATCGCTCAACAGTGCCTCCAGCCTGTCCAGCAGCACATTACCTCGCGGTTTGGAAATATCGAGCAGCGCCAGCCGACCCGAAAGTTCCCCGCTCCTCGGCGCGAGCTGTCGCGCCACGGGTACCCTTTCGTCCGTCGGGTCCATAATCGTAGACATTATGCGTCCTCTATTTTTTTCGACACCGAAATGGAGCCGATCTCGCCGGTTGCCCAGCCGTGAAAAGCACCGGAAAATTTTCCGGCTTCGGATCCCGCCACGACGATGTGAATGTCGTCGGGCGATTTGAATTTTGGCAGCGTCCGGTTGCGAGCCGATGGGTCCATCGCCTCGAACACCGTCTTTTTCAAGCCGACGCCGGAAATCTCGTTCTCCACAAGCTCCTCGAGTGGCCTGGCAGTCACCTCTTGAATCCGCGCCCGGATATCGGCCTTGGAGTAGTTGTCTCGCATCAAGGTATCCACGTGTTCCGGGCAGACCACCAACAGCACCTCGGTGGCAAAGTGCGCCTTGGGATGAAAAGCCGACTCAAGCCCGAGTCCGAAGCTACCGGCAAGCTGCGCCGCCTTGCGCGAGTCCTGGTCGACAATCAACGTTGGTCCACTTGTCATGGTAAATACCGTGGCAACGGAGTCCGTCGGTTCGAAGCCTCGCTCCACATGCAGCGCGGACCAGGGATTACGCTCC
>QIDL01000145.1 GCA_003228415.1 Gammaproteobacteria bacterium
TGCCGTCATCACCCCATCGAATATCGACGGGATCGATGTGGATTACCTGTTCCTGCAGGTCGCTGTGGATCGCGCAGAGGTCGGCGACGGCCAGAACTGCGGTAATATCCTGGCGGGGGTCGGTCCGTTCGCCATCGAACACAGCCTGGTGACGGCAATCGATGGTGAGACAGATGTTCGTATTCGTATGCTGAATTCTGGCGGGACCGCTGTTTCCCGGGTTCAGACGCCCGGCGCGGCCGTCACCTATCAGGGAGATGCGAGCATCGATGGCGTGCCGGGGACGGCAGCGCCGGTCATGCTGGATTTCAAAGACGTGGCGGGATCGACCTGTGGTTCGCTGATTCCAACTGCGAAGCCAGTTGAGAACATCGCCGGAATTGCGGTGACCTGTATTGATAATGGCATGCCGGTTGTCATGATGCGCGCGGGAGATTTCGGCAAGTCGGGTTATGAAACTCCAGCAGAACTGGAAGCAGACGAAGCCCTGAAGGCACAGATCGAGACGATTCGTCTGGAGGTCGGTCCCATGATGAATCTGGGAGATGTCGAACACAAAACCGTGCCGAAGATGACGCTGTTGGCGCCGGCAAGAAAAGGTGGCGCGATTTCCACTCGTACTTTTATTCCGCACCGTGTTCACGAAGCCGTCGGCGTACTCGGGGCGGCAAGCGTCGCTGCAGCTTGTCTCCTTCCCGGTTCTGTGGCCAACGGCTTCTCGCAGTTTTCAGGCAGTTCCGGCTCGCATCATCTCGAAGTGGAACACCCGACAGGTTCTTTTGTCGTCGAGTTGGACATTTCAACCAACGACGATGAATTTCTCGTTACTCGCACAGCCCTGCTTCGTACCGCGCGGAAACTGATGCAAGGTAGCGTATTCGTACCCGCATCTATTCTGAGCCAATGATTATCGATTGCCACGGCCACTACACCACCGCGCCCGAACCACACCAGGAGTTCCGGCGCCAGCAACTTGCCCACTTCGACGATCCGAGTTTGTCTACTCCACGTGCCGCACGGATCAGCGACGATCAGATTCGTGACAGCATCGAGACCAATCAACTGAGACTACAGCGCGAACGGGGCGCAGATCTGACAATTTTCTCCCCTCGTGCTTCGGCGATGGCTCATCATCTGGGTGATTCGAAGGTATCGCAACAGTGGTCCGGCTACTGCAACGATCTGATTGCCCGGGTCACAGGCCTGTATCCGGAAAATTTCATCGGTGTCTGCCAGCTACCACAGTCGCCGGGCGTCTCCATCATCGATTCGATTACCGAACTGGAGCGTTGTGTCACAGAACTGGGTTTCATCGGTTGTAACCTCAACCCGGATCCGTCGGGCGGCCACTGGACAGCCAGACCATTGATCGACCACGATTGGTACCCGCTCTACGAGAAAATGGTGGAACTCGACGTACCGGCGATGATTCATGTTTCCGGTTCCTGCAATGCCAACTTTCACGCCACCGGCGCGCACTACATCAACGCCGATACCACGGCGTTCATGCAGTTTCTCCAGGGCGATCTTTTCAAAGACTTTCCGTCACTGCGTTTTATCATTCCCCACGGTGGTGGTGCGGTCCCCTACCACTGGGGGCGTTACCGCGGCCTGGCGGACATGTTGCAACAACCCTCGCTGGCGGAACACGTCATGAAAAACGTGTTCTTCGATACCTGCGTCTACCACCAACCCGGGATCAACCTGCTGTTCGAAGTGATCGACATCGAAAATATTCTATTCGGTTCGGAGATGGTGGGCGCGGTACGTGGGATTGACCCTGAGACGGGGCACTACTTTGACGATACCAGGCGCTATGTGGAGGCGCTCAACCTCTCAGATGAAGACAGATACAAGGTCTATGAAGGTAACGCACGGCGAGTTTATCCGCGCCTGGATCTCGCACTTCGAGCGCAAGATCAGTGAGTGATTTCGAAATGGACCCGGACTGGCGACCGTTTCACCCATCACCATCGAAACCGGCCTTCATACCGCCGATCGGCGCGGTGGATGCCCACTGTCATGTGTTCGGTCCGGGGCATCGCTTTCCTTATGCTTCGGAGCGCAAATACACACCCTGCGACGCCCCAAAAGAAAAGCTGAATGCGTTGCGTGATCATCTGGGCTTTTCGAGAAACGTGATCGTGCAGGCAACCTGTCACGGCGCCGATAATCGTGCGCTCGTTGACGCCCTGCAGACCTCCAATGGTTTCGCTCGCGGTGTTGCGACCGTCACCGCCGAAGTCAGCGATGAGGAGCTTGCCAGACTGCACTCTGCCGGTGTGCGAGGTGCGCGCTTCAATTTTGTCAAGCGTCTGGTAGACGTGCTTCCCGTGGACACACTGGTGAAGATTGCAGAGCGAATCGAGAAGTTCGGCTGGCATGTGGTCATCTACTTCGAGTCCCGTGAGCTTGCTGGGCTCTACGACCTCTTCTCATCGCTGCCGACCACCGTGGTGGTCGACCACATGGGCAGGCCGGATGTTACCAGGCCGGTGGACGGCCCGGAATTCGATTTGTTTGTTCGGCTGATGCGGGAGAATCCAAATTTCTGGACCAAGGTCAGTTGCCCCGAGCGCCTGTCGAAGTCCGGACCCCCCGGCTACACAGACGTGCTGCCGTTCTCGAAACATCTGATCGAGAACTTTCCGGACAGAGTCCTGTGGGGTACCGACTGGCCGCATCCAAACATGAAATCCCACATGCCTGACGACGGGAAGCTGGTCGATCTGATACCGCAAATTGCGCCGACAGAAGAGCTGCAGAAGAAATTGTTGATCGACAATCCCTATCGGCTCTACTGGCCGGAAATATTTGAATCTATAAGGATTGCTGAATGAAGGTAGTACTGGCCGGCGCCGGAGCGTTTGGAATCAAGCACCTCGATGGGATACGAAATATCGATGACGTAGAGGTGGTCGGCCTGGTCGGACGAAGGCTTGCGCCGACGCGAAAGACCGCTGAAAGCTACCGAATCGAGCACTCTTTCACGGACTTGGGCGACGCGCTGGCACTGGCGGATGTCGAGGCCGCCATTCTCTGTACACCGACGCAGATGCATGCAGCGCAAGCCATTCAGTGCATGGAAGCCGGGAAACACGTACAGGTCGAAATTCCCCTGGCAGATTCATGGTCGGATTCGGAAGCGGTCAATCGTGTGCAGCAGGAGACGGGGCTGGTGTGCATGGTGGGGCATACCCGCCGCTTCAATCCCCCTCATCAATGGCTGCACCAGCGGATTCAGAATAAAGAACTCAAGATCCAGCAAATGGATGTGCAGACCTACTTTTTCCGTCGCAAAAACATCAACGCAACCGGCGCTCCGCGCTCCTGGACAGATCACCTGTTGTGGCATCACGCGGCCCACACGGTGGACCTGTTTCAATACCAGACAGGAGAAAAAGTCGTCGCGGTAAACGGTCTCGAAGGTCCGCATCATCCGCAACTCGGCATAGCCATGGACATGTCGATTCAGCTGCAGACCGATGGTGGCTCAATCTGCACGCTGTCGCTGTCTTTCAACAACGATGGACCGCTCGGGACATTCTTCCGCTACATCTGCGACAACGGCACCTATATCGCCCGCTACGATGATCTACTCAATGGCAATGAAGAACCAATCGACGTATCCAGGCTGGCCGTTTCCATGAACGGCATCGAGTTGCAGGATCGCGAGTTTTTCGCCGCCATTGAAGAAGGCCGCGAACCGAATTCATCCGTGCGCCAGGTTCTGGACTGTTATCGCGTGTTGAACGAAATCGAACAACAGTTTGGTTAGCCTCTCCAGTGCCGGTGACTGTTGACTGTTGACTTGGAGTTGACTCCATGTAGTAGCCTGTCCACCTCGACCGTTCAAGTCGGTGTGAAAGTGAACAAATTCGGTGGCAGGTATCGCTTGCCCGGCAACTCGATGCAACGGAAATACGGCTCTCGCGGCTTGCCTTGTGTAGCAACTGGGACTGATTAGTGAAGTGGATCCTCAACGGTCTGTTCTGTGTTCTTGTTCTGACCACTACCGATCCGGTGGCGGCGGCACCCATCACGTTCAATACCGCTCTCCCGGTAGCCAAGGGAGGGTTTATCTTCAGGGGGCAACTACTTCGTCGATCATTCGAGAATGATCCCAGCCCTGCCAATCGAGATCTGGGCGTTGACGGGTTGGTATCGGTCCTGGGTATTGGAGTGACGCCCAGGTTCGCCGTCTTCGCAGCGCTGCCGTACCTGGACAAGACCATAAGGATCAGGGTCAACGGAGAACGGGTCACGCGTTCGAGTGCGGGTTTCGGTGATCTCAAGCTGTTTGGTCGATACACCCTGTACCAGCGCGATGCCAGGCGAAAAACGTTTCGACTGGGCGCGTTCGGCGGGATCAAAGCACCAACCGGGAATGACGACAAGACGGACGGCCTCGGTCGTCTGCCCATCCCGTTACAATCGGGGACCGGGGCGTGGGATGTTTTCGCCGGATTTGTGGCAACGTATCAAATATCAGATTTCCAGATCGATGCTCAACTGAGTGCACGGCGCAACGGTGAAGCAAACCGATTCAGAGCCGGAGATAACGTTCGGGCAGACGTTTCCTTCCAGTATCGACTACTACCAACCGCGCTCAGCGCCGACACACGGAGCTTTCTATACGGCGTTCTCGAAATTACCGCGCTCAACCAGGAAAAACACAGCGTAGCAGGAGTCAGCGATCCGAATTCGGGCGGAGCATCCATCTATCTCACGCCTGGAATTCAGTATGTGACACGCAAATATATCCTGGAGACCGCGCTGCAGGTACCGGTACTCCAGAATCTACATGGGACTGCGCTTGAGACCGATTACGTATTCACCGCCGGATTCCGGGTCAACTTTTAGAACGGAGAACACAGTTATGGCAACATCAATCAGGCTGGAGCTGTTTTCCACATCCACCTGCAATCGCTGCGCCAAGGCGAAGCAGAGGCTGCAGGCGATGGTGGGTAATTTCGATGAAGGAACCATCGTATACCGCGAGATCGACGTGTTGGAGGAGTTGGATTACGCCGTCTCGTTAGGCGTGTTGACGACTCCGTCCATCGCGATCGACGGAGAACTGGCGTTCAGCGCCATTCCGTCGGAGAAAAAGCTTCGGGCCGCACTGAACGAACGCCTGGCGATGCTCTCCTGATGAACGGCCTCATGCAGCAGGCGAACCTGCTCGGGCTCGGCGCTGCGTTGATTACCGGGTTTCTGTTCAGCTTCAACCCCGCCACGTTCGCCACCGTGCCGGTTGTGCTGGCCTATGTCACCAAAGCCCGGGCTCTGAAAGAAGCAGTCATGCTGGGTGGCGGCTTTATCGCCGGAATGATTACCACCCACGTAGTCCTGGGTGTAGGGGCAGCCATTGGCGGCGAGTGGATCAGCAGCATATTGGATCGGCGCTGGAATGTACTCCTGGGCGCGGTCCTTATCGTCCTCGGCCTGGTCTGGGCGGGTTGGCTGAAGATCCCGATGCCCTGGTTTTCGGTAAAAGGTCAGCGTGTCGCCACGGTCTGGGGTGCGTTTTTGCTCGGCATTCCATTCACTGTGGGGATCTGTCCAATGTGTTCGCCCGGACTGTGGATCGCACTATCCGCCAGCGCGGCCGTCAGTTCTGTACTGTATGGAGCACTCCTGCTGCTGGTATTTGCCATAGGCCGAACGGTACCGGTGCTGATCGGTGCGGTGAGCGTGGGCTATCTCGAATCGCTCCAACCCCTGTCGGCCTGGCATCGGTGGTTTGAAGTGATCGGCGGTACGATTATGATCTCTGCAGGTCTATATCTACTCAACGAGTACTTTTTCATTGTGTGAGGCTGCTCATGGCTCAGATCGGTGACGTCACAAAGCGATTGAATATCAGTGCCGACACGCTTCGATACTACGAGAAGATACACCTGGTACCCCCCATCTCCCGGGGCTCATCCGGGGTGCGAAACTATGGCGAGAAAGACATTTCCCGACTGAAATTCATCAAGCGTGCTCAACGCATTGGCTTCAGTTTGAGGGAAATCGGCCAGCTCCTGGACTTCAGAGAGGCCCCTCAACAGGCCAAGGCAGAAGTCCGGGAACTGGCTGGTGAGAAGCTGGCTGAGCTCGAAGAGCATTTGCTGGAACTCAAGACCTTACGCGACGAATTGAAGCTGCTCGTCAGCCTGTGTGCGGCAAGTGAGGAC
>QIDL01000098.1 GCA_003228415.1 Gammaproteobacteria bacterium
TGAACTGTAGCGCGCCGGACACGGGCAATATGGAAGTGCTGGAGCGGATTGGCACAGAAGCACAAAAAGAACAATGGCTGAAACCGCTGCTGAACGGTGAAATTCGTTCGGCCTACGCAATGACCGAACCCGGGCAACCTTCATCGGATGCCAAGAACATCAGCACCAGCGCGGTACTCGACGGCGACGAGTGGTTGATCAACGGCGAAAAGTTCTACATCTCCGGCGCCGGTGATCCCCGTTGTAAAATCATGATCACCATGGTCAAAACCAGCCCGGATGCCGCCCCCAGCAGACAGCAGTCACAGATTCTGGTGCCCACCGACACGCCCGGCGTGGAAATGATCGAAGGCATGCAGGTCTTCGGCCAGGACCACGCACCTCGCGGTCATATGCACATCAGGTTCAACAATGTTCGAGTGCCAAAAGACAACATACTGCTCGGCGAAGGGCGTGGATTTGAAATCTCTCAGGTACGGTTGGGTCCGGGTCGGATTCATCACTGTATGAGATCTATCGGTAAGGCCGAGAAGGCACTGGAACTGATGGTCAAACGAGCGTCCACTCGAGAAGCCTTCGGCAGGCCGATCGTCAGACTGGGCAAGAACCTGGAAGTGATCTCGCGAGCCCGAATCGAGATCACCGGGATGCGTCTGGCGGTTCTACAGGCTGCCAAAGCAATGGATGTGCTGGGCAACAAAGAAGCTCGAGTCTATGTCAGTGCTGTGAAAGCCATGGTTCCGGAAAAGGTCTGCAACATCATCGACGCAGCCATCCAGATGCATGGGGCGACCGGCATCTCACAATGGACACCACTGGCCGCAATGTATATGGACATGCGGCACCTGCGTTTTGCGGACGGCCCGGATGAGGTACATCACATGGTGGTCGGACGTGCCGAGGTACAGAAGTACGGCCTCTGGTAAATCGATTCACTCGACTTATGCGCTCTGGGCCTGGGGGCTGCTAAAGCCCCAGCACCCGCTTCGCCAGCACATCCCGCTGCACCTCGCTGGCGCCTGAGTAAATGGTCGCTGCCCGCTCGTTTAAATAGGCCGGTATCGCTGTGATTGCATGAGCAGGACCGATGATCGGACCGGCAGCACAAGGGTTCAGTGCTTCCGGCTGAAATGGAAATCCATAGTAGGCGACTGCTTCGGCGGCAAGTTCCGTGACTCGCTGCTTGACCTGTGAGCCCAGCGTTTTCAGCATGGAAGAGATCGCGCCCGGGCTTTCACCCTGACGAGTTGATGAGAGGACTCGAAGCTCCATCACTTCGACCGTGTCCAGAAAAATCTCGGTATCAGCCAGTTGACGCGCAAACGATTCATCCTCACAGAGGCTCCTGCCACTACCATCCCTTTCCACCTGTGCCGTTCGCTTGAGATGAGCCAGAGCTTCCCGAACCCAACCGGTATTGACGTTGTTCGAACGGGCGAACTGCATCAACGCCTTCGCCACCCGCCAGCCCTCACCTTCGGCTCCGACTCGATTTTCAACAGGAACACGAACATTCTCGAAGAACACCTCATTGAACTCATGATCACCGCTGATGCTGATAATGGGCTTGACCGCGAGCCCGGGCGTATCCATTGGCAATAGAAGAAAGGTGATTCCCTGCTGTTTTCTGCCTTCGCTCGACGTTCTCACGAGACAGAACATGTGAGTCGCGAAGTGCGCGCCCGTCGTCCAGATCTTGGAACCATTCAACAGATAGTCATCATCGACCCGCTCTGCCTTCAATTTCAAGGAGGCCAGGTCCGACCCGGCAGACGGCTCCGAGTAACCCTGGCACCAGATGTCCTGGCCAGAGAGAATCCTCGGCAGGAAGTAGTCTCGCTGCTCCCGGGTACCCTCTGCCATCAAAATGGGGCCTATGTGACGGATTCCCATATTGAACAACAGTGGTGCGCCAGCACGAAAACACTCGATTCCGAAAATATGACGTTCAAGGGCATTCCAGCCGGTACCGCCGAATTCCTCCGGCCAGGTTGGAGCCACCCAGCCTTTTCTCGAGAGGATTTTGTACCAGCGTTTTCCTGCCTCAATCTCGGTATACACACCGGTGGTCAGGCGTGCTGCCTGCTTGAGATGATCGTCCAGGTGCTGAGTGAGAAATTCTCGAACTGCAGCCCTGAATTGGAGCGCTTCGGGTGGTAGTGAAGCGAGCATAAAAACAACTATGATTCGGCTCAGATAAACTGAATGTTACTCAAATTGAACCGGGAAAAGTTGAGCAGAATCAATCTCCGTGCTATCGGCCAACGGCAACCAGGAGGCAACACGGAACCAGGCCATGACCACTCAACTCACAGCCTGAACACAGTCAACCGAGCCGAACAATCCTGGTGCCTGTATTGCCACCGGCGAGTAGATCGACGAACGCTCCGGGTGCCGCTTCCAGACCACTGACCTCATCGGTGAGACTCTTCAGTCTCCCGGAGTCAAGCCACTGACCCATTTCGTCTCTGGCCGTCTGGTACTCCGATGCAAAGTCGAATACCAGGAAGCCGCGCATGGTGATTCGCTTGTTGACCAGCAGGCCGGGAATACCCCTGGGCCCGGGCTCGGGTGAATCCGTATCGTATTGCGACACCACACCACAACAGGCGATACGACCGCCAACGTTCATCCGAAACAGAGCCGAACCGAGGATGTGACCGCCGGTATTGTCGAAGTACACATCCACCCCGTCCGGCGTAGCCTCTTTGAGCGATTGTCGGAAATTCCCATCGCGATAGTTGACCGCCGCATCGAAGCCGAGGTCTTCTGTCAACACACGGCATTTGTCGTCTCCCCCACAGACCCCGACCACCCGGGCATCTTTGATTTTCGCAATCTGGCCCACAAGATGCCCCACAGAACCCGCCGCCGCAGAAACCATCACGGTATCGCCGGGTTGCGGCTGACCGATTCGAAGCAGGCCAAAGTATGCCGTCAGTCCATTGACCCCCAAAGCACCCAGATAACGCACCGGATCAACATCCGGATGAATTTTTGAAAGCTGCTTCGCTCCGTGAACCGAGTAGGTCTGCCATCCTGTGGGACCCAGTACCTGGTCGCCAGGCTGGAAGGCACTGGAATTACTGGAAACTACTTCACCGACTCCGGTGCTATTCATGACGATGCCAGCCTGAGGTGCTCCGGCATAGCTCGCGCTGCCTTGCAGACCTGCCCGGGTCCCCGCGGTAATGGCAAAAGCACTGGTTTTTACCAGCACTTCACCATCACCAGCCTCCGGTATCGGGCCGGTCGCAAACCTGTAGTTGTCCACGCTCAATTTGCCCTGTGGTAAGGAGTCGATGAGTACTTGTCGATTCTCTGTCGCTGTATTCATATGCATTGCTCGCAATCTTGTCCCGGATAACCCTAACTCAAGGACCCTCAGAACAATAATCCACCACGCAGACCGCCCGCGACTTGCGCTTTTCGTATAGATTGGGGTCAACTGCTCAGGAGTCGCCGGATTATCGAGTGCCGCCTCGATCCCGGTACAATCGTTCGGCGCAAGCAAGCCCGACATTTCTCTTAAGGTGCTGTCATGACGATTCTGGAATTAGCTGCAACCACCAACAACCTGGCGTCAGCAATCGCTACGGCGAAAGCCCTCCACGGCACACTCTATTGCGACACACGGGAAAACTGGCAGCATCTGCCATTCAGGGCCCTCGTGACCTGCGTGACCGATGACCTGGGAGCATTGGACCAGACAGCCGACGTCGGACTCTATCTCATCTGTCGCCGGTTGATTAAGCCGGGTAGCCCCAAAGTCGTGGCGCTGTTTCCGCTAGTGCACAATCCGAACCTGAGTCACTCACAGGCAGACGCCCACTGGCGCGATGTCCACGCGCCTCTGGCTCTCGAGCATCACGAACACATGACCCACTACTCACAACTGAGCGTGGTCCATCGTATCTCCGGTGAACCCACGGACGGATTCGCTCTCTGCGGATTCGATTCGATCGGCGATCTGAGGGAGCGCTTCTACTCACGGGAAGATAGCCGGAAAGTGATCGGCGACGATGTCCAGACATTTGCGGACACCGCAAATTCGCCGCGGCGGTTGATCGCGACTCAAACCATCTACTGAGCCTGCCTAACCGTGACGGCATGCCCCATTCGGCCCGTGCTCCCTTTCATACCATAATCTGGTTTCAAGCCGCCACCGAGGGGTGATCGTGAAGATCCGTGTCCAGACCAGCGCCCATCAGATCGATAAAGTTGTCGCGATAGAAACGCCTTTTCATCGAGTCGCTCACTTCACCGAGATTTTCCTCAAAGCGCTTGATCGGGTTGCGCCCGCCTTCGACATGGGGAAAATCCGACGAGAAAAGTAGCATCTCTTCGCTGGAATTCTCGATGATCCAGCCGCTTGGCTCATGGGCATAGGGAGTCACGCGGAACTGACGTTTGACTATTTCGCTCGGTCGCGCCGAAAGCTTCTGCAGACGCGCCTCCCCTTTCCGAAATGCATCGAAACCGGAATCCAGGAATCGCAACCAGCTCGGAAGCCAGCTCGCACCCAGTTCGATGGCCCCGAATTTCAGATTCGGAAATCGATCGAGTACCCCGTCATAGACCAGTGCCGCCATGGTCTGCCAGATCGATAACGGAATTGTCATGAAGCTCAAGGACGTGAAGTTTTCGTCGCCGCCATGAAAATCAAGGACCTTAGGCAGACCGTTGTTGAAGTAGTTCACGCGCATCTTTTCTTCACCACCCACATGAAACAGAATCGGCACACCCGCCTCCTGCGCGGTTGCCCAGAGCCCATCCAGCTCAACGTGACTTGGACTGTGATTCTGCGGGCAGGAGGATGGAACGATCAGTCCCTTGCAACCCAGCTCTATGGCCTCCCTGGCTACAACGGCTGCAGCCGCTAAATCGATGAGCGGGACATAGCCCGTTGCCAGCAAACGGCGGTCGATCGAGCAGAAGTCCGTGTTCATACGATTGTGCGCACGTGCGGCTGCCAGAGCCAACTCTACGTTTTCGCCTTCATCGAGGCCATAGTTGCCGAGGGCGGCGGTTGTGAAGACGAGCTGGCTCGTGAAGCCAAGAAGATCGAGGGTCCGAGGTCGATCCTCATTGCGATATGCGCCCAGGGCAATATGGTTTTTTCTGAGCAACAGGCCAGCTTCATCCCCGGCTCGAAATTCCGGATCATCCTGTCTGGCCATCGACGCCGATAACTCTTCGGAAATATTGAGTTGCTTGTTGCTGGCGGCGGTGAACTCTTCGTGATACCGACTTTCCAGATAGTCCAGAATCTTCGCAGGTAATTCCATGACGTGCGAATCTGCATCGTGCACGGTCTGGTCTTCTACATAGGCCACAATCTGCTCCTCCTCGAGAAAGTGTGTCTCCACGCAGAAGAATAACCCATCGCGAACAATCTCTGGCAAGATTGAACAATTCATGAATTCAATCGAATCTGGCAGGTAGTCCGCGTGACCGTTCGAATCGATGAACCACACCTCACCGACCACGAGTGGGAAACGGTAGAAAAGGCGCGCCAGTTTTCTATCGACGTGATCGAGCCGCAGGCCGAAGTCTGGGAAAAATCCAGGCGTTTTCCTCGCGAGGCGTTCGCGCAAGCTGCATCCAGCGGCTTGACCGGCCTCATCGTGGCGAAAGAAGGTGGCGGTTCGGGTTTGAGCGTTGTGGCGATGGCGCGAGTGATGGAGACGCTGGCGGCGGCGGACTTTGCATTCGCGTTTGCCCTGGTCGTGCACAACAACCTGGCCGCCAACATTGCGCGTAACGGCAGTCCGGCACAGAAAACAAAGTACCTGCCGGTAATGCTCTCGGGTGAACGTATTGGTGCGTTCCTGCTTACAGAGCCGAGCGGTGGCAGCGACGCCGCCGCAATCAAATCTCTGGCGATCAAGGCAGACAACGGCTGGACGCTCAGCGGCCACAAGTCCTGGATTAGCAACGCGGCGGCGGCCGACATATTGAGCGTTTATGCCAACACCGATCCCAGCAAGGGATGGCGCGGTATTGCATGCTTTCTCATCGATGCGGATCTCGCGGGTGTGAAACGAGGTCAGACCTACGACCTGATGGGTGGTCACGCGCTGGGAACCGGCGAGTTCGCCTTCGACAAGGTTGCGCTCAGCACCGAAGACCTGTTCCTGCCAACCGAACGGGCATTCAAGGAAGCCATG
>QIDL01000421.1 GCA_003228415.1 Gammaproteobacteria bacterium
CATCGGTTTCGTCTTTGAGGATTACGATCATTCTCAGATGTGTCTCCAGCACGTCACCGATCTCGGCGACCAGCGAAGGCACGAAACGGCCACCCTTTTTCATGTAGCCGCCTCGAGGATCGAACACGCTATGCAGTTCCTCGAGCAGAAAAGTTACGTCACCGCCTTTTCTGAATACCGCGGACATGATGCGGGTGAGCGCGACGATCCACTGGAAGTGGTCCATATTCTTGGAGTTGATGAATATTTCGAAGGGCCGGCGCAACTCGTGTTCGGTGCCTTCGTTCAGGACGATGTCGTTGATGGTGACGTAGAGGCTGTGATCCGACAGTGGAGTTTTTATTTTGTAGGTCGAGCCCTGCAGCATTGGCGGCCGCTTGAGCTTTTCATGCATATGGACCACGTTGGGTGTCTTGTCGGCCTCCTGCCTGGCGACTTCAAAACCTACTATGCGAGCATCGATTTTCTTCGTCATGTCAGTTTCTCCCGTAGTCGCCCTCTTTGAGAGCGTCGAAGAGGTTGGCCGCGCTATGCAATTCACCTTCGTATTCCACGTCTTCATCGCCTGTCAGTTCGATGGTAGAGCCGTCCTCCAGGGTAAAGCGGTACACGGTGTCTTTCAGGTCCTGCTCGCGAACCAGCACACCCTGGAACCGTTCTGGATTGAATCGAAAAGTGGTGCAGCCTTTCAGTCCTTTGTCACAGGCATAGAGGTAAATGTTTTTGAATTCCTCGAACGGGTAGTCTGTCGGGACGTTGGCCGTTTTCGAGATCGATGAATCGACCCACTTCTGTGCGGCCGCTTGTATGTCCACGTGCTGGGTGGGCGTGATCTCATCGGTGGTGACAAAATACCCGGGCAGGCGGTTGTTGTCCTGGTTGCTGTCGGGTTGCGCATCCGGATTGACCAGCGTCCGGTAGGCGAGCAACTCGAAGGAAAGCACGTCCATCTTGTCCTTGGTCTTTTTCCCTTCGCGAATGACATTGCGGATGTATTTGTGAGCAAAGCTGGGCTCGATGCCGTTGCTGGCGTTGTTGCCGAGAGACAGGGCAATCGTGCCAGTTGGCGCGATGGAGCTGTGATGAGTGAATCGTGCGCCTTCTCTCGCCAGCGCTTCCACCAGCTCCGGCTCAATCTCGGCGATCTGGCGCATATAGCGGCTGTATCGAGCCAACAACACAGACCCCGGGAGCTCGTCTCCTGTCTGGTAGCCGTCTTCGGCAAGTTCCGGGCGTTCACGGAGCATCTCCGGGGTCACCGCAAAGGTTTC
Source organism: Gammaproteobacteria bacterium (assembly GCA_003228415.1). GTDB lineage: Bacteria > Pseudomonadota > Gammaproteobacteria > Pseudomonadales > Azotimanducaceae > SZUA-309. The sequence goes on from QIDL01000421.1 coordinate 1,272, forward strand.
CGACATGATGGGCGCCGGGCCCTTCTCCCTGGCCAGATTCAGGGCTTCCCGCCAGCCGCTCAGCGCCAGTTCCCGGCTCACCGATTCGGTGAATTCGATGGATTCAGCATCTCCATAGCGCATCGTCAGCATGGTGAGGGTGGATCCCAGCCCGAGGAAGCCCATGCCGTGTCTGCGTTTTCGAACTATTTCCGCTACCTGTTGGGGCAGGCGCAACCCGTGAATTTCGACGACGTTGTCCAACATACGGGTAAAAACAGCGACTACCCTGCGGAAGCTTTCCCAGTCGAATGTGGCTTCGCTGGTGAACGGATGGAGCACGAAATGGGTCAGGTTTACGGAGCCCAGCAGGCAGGCGCCGTAGGGTGGCAGAATCTGTTCACCGCAGGGATTGCTGGCACGAAAGGACTCGCAGTACCAGTTGTTGTTCATCTCGTTCGCCCGATCGATGAGGATGAACCCGGGCTCCGCGAAGTCGTAGGTCGAGGTCATGATCGCATCCCACAACTCTCTGGCCGGGAGCGATCGATAAACCCGGCAGGCCACCCGGCCCTCGTCGTCGACGAGGTAGCCATCGGTCTGCGGCCAGTGCCGCCAGATCACCTGCTCAGGATCTGCGGTGTCGATGTTGTCCAGTTGGCGTTCCTCAGCGGTCAATGGAAAGGCCAGCTGCCAGGGTTCATCGTTCTTGACCGCATCTATGAATGCCTGGGTGATCAACAGGGAAAGGTTGAACTGCCGTAACCGGCCGTCTTCCTGCTTGGCGCGGATGAAATCCAGAACATCCGGGTGCCCCACATCGAAAGTGGCCATCTGGGCGCCGCGCCTGCCACCTGCCGAAGATATCGTCCGACACATGCTGTCGTAGATGTCCATGAACGACAGTGGGCCGGAGGTGAATGCATCCGCCCCGGAAACATAAGCGCCCTTGGGTCTGAGGGTGGAGAACTCATAGCCGATACCGCTACCCCCTTTCAGGGTCATTCCAGCTTCGTGCAGGCTGGCGAGTATGTCGTCCATGGAGTCGCGGATGGTCCCGGAGACCGTGCAATTGATGGTGGATGTGGCGGGTTTGTAGGACTCGGCACCGGCGTTGGAAAGAATTCGACCGGCCGGGATGGCGCCGTTGCTGAGCGCCCAGAGAAATTGTTCATACCACTCATCGCGCAGCGCCGGGTCTTCCACGTCCGCCAATGCCTTGGCCACCCGCTTCAAGGTGTCGGCGATTTCCTGGTCCACAGGAGTGCCTTCCCTGGTCTTCAGGCGGTACTTGCCCTCCCATATATCCAGACTGGCTGGTTGCAGTGGAACGTCCATTTTGTGGGGGTTTCCAGCGTGAACTGGCTCGAGCTGAGTCATCAGGGACTGCCTCCGGAGGGCCATATATAGTGTCTGAAAGGGATTCGAAGCACAACATATTGATAAATCCCAAGATCGAGGGTTTTGATCGAGATCAAATAGCGCCTGAGTCCAAGGGTCGATAGAGGGTCACGATGCCAGTCGCAGTCCGGCCCTGGCATGGCCTGAGTCCGGTCTAATTAGAGAAACACTCACCCAGTCCGACATCGGTGAGCCAGGACAGAAACTGCTCCCGCTCGGAACCTGCCAGCTGAGATCGTATTCGCTCACCAATCATCTGCCGGGACCGTTCTGGATATGGGCGCGACAGGTAACTCACCTGTTCGCCATAGGTATCGATATGAAATGCCTTGGCGCCGGCCTGCTGCGCTGCTCGATTGCCAAGTACATAGGGCTGGTAGGTATCGACCATCTCACTCACGACAAATTGGCAGAAAGGCGTTGAGATGGGAAATGGCGCCAGCTCACCAGTCCCCGCCCAGTCATCCGCGGCGCCATCGCTCCAGGCCACCACTCGCGGAAATCCGGCGGTCACCTCCCTGGGATCGGGATCCATGTTGGTGTGGGCGCGCAGGCCGCCCAGCAGCACACAATCCACTGCGGTGGGCCGATCTCCGAGCAGATAAGGTGTATCGGCGAGCTGCGCCTCCATTGCGGTGAGGATCCGCAGGTACTCATCTTCGGCAGCACGTTGCTGATGTTCGGAATCGGTACCGGTAGCCCGACAAGCCCGCGGACCCCACTCGCGGACAGAGCGAGCGGCGTCGGGATTGCCACCAGCCATTCTCAGCGAGGCGAACTCTGCGCTCCGCGCGTAGTGCCAGCGATAGTGGACCATGGTTCGCGCAACCCACTCGTCGAAGTAATCTTCCACGACCTGTACCAGCACTCCGACAGGTCCAGCCGGAAACATCCTCCGATCGGGGCAGCGGCCGTCCAGCAACTGCATGAGCGGTGTGGTATCCGCGACCATCCAGTTTTCCGGGGTGTGTAATACCGGTATCTGATGAGTACCGGAGCGCAGCTCGATGTCTTCGCGGTTGTCCGGTCGTTTGGCTCGGATCTCGTATGGCAGGCCGTAGAAAATCAGCGCTGCCTCGAGTTTGCGCGTGAAGTAGCTCAGTTCTCCACCGTAGACTATGTAGGTCGAATTCATTGAGGCTGCTCCTTCATGTCAGCGCAGGACCGGGCTGTTGGGCGGATTGCCTTCGAGGTTTTCAAGCTTAGTGAGAATCTCAGCATGAAGCGCTCGATCGATCCGATAACGCATGTAGAAAAGCACACCGATGATGGTGAAAACTGACGTCGCGGGGCCTTCGGCGAATCCCAGCCACCAGATGGTGTCCGGGTCGACGCTACCCATTGTCGCTCCGGATGGGAAGGCGATGATATCGATGATCGCACCACCAACGATCACGCCTATGGCCCCGGTCGCCTTCTGCGTGAATGACCGGGCTGAGTAGATGATGCCCTCGCGCCGCTCGCCGGTCTCGAGCTGATGTTCGTCGGCGATGTCGGCAAACATCGAATTGATGGAGCTGAAGATGATCGGGGCGACGGTCGCGGCGATCAGATAACGCAGCATCATCAATCTGAGAATCCAGGGGGATTCGTTGTCCGGAAACCAGGAAACGTCGAGTAAGCGCAGCACGATCATGATGTTCATGTTCACCACGGTGGCGACCGCCAGGAAGACTACCGCCTTTTTCTTATCCAGCCAGCGGGTGAACACGGGTGTCAGTGGCAGTGACATAAACAGACCCACAACCAGGACCAGCGGCAGCAGGGACAATTTTTCGGTGGTCAATCCCCAGAAGTGAACGCCCATGTACGGAGCGAATACTGCTTCCACGGCAAGTGAGGTGGTGGCAAGCAGCATACCGATGAAGAGTGCCTGGAAAGACTTGTTGCCGAACAGATCGCCCAGTTCATGCACTACCTTGACCGGGCTGAATTTGGCAGCAGGCGGAGGCTGCCTGAGGTGAGGTATTTCCTTCCAGGTGCCTGCAATGCAGATCAGAATCGAAACAAAAGCCGCCACTCCGGCGACTATACTGAATCCCGTATAACCGCTGGCGTTGAGCAGCCCGGGGTCGAACTCCTCGGTGGTTGGAAAAAAAAGCCGATAGGAGAGAAATGCCAGCATTGCGCCGCCCAGGGCGCTGAACAGGGTGCTGAAAGCAAACAGGGTCGATCTTTGATTGTAGTCATGAGCCATTTCCGCACCCAGCGCCAGATGCGGAACATGATAAAAGGTCAGCGATCCTCTGATCAGCGTGGCAAAACAAGCCAGCCAGGCGAACATGCCCAATTGGCTGAGACCTTCTGGCGGGTTGAACAGCCCGAAGAAAGCCAGCCCCAGCGGCAAAGCGCTGATTATGAGGAAGGGATGGCGCCGGCCCCAGCGGGTGCGTACTTTGTCCGAAAGTGATCCTGCGACAGGGTCGGTGACCGCATCGAAGACCAGCGCAATGGCAAGAGCCAGTCCGGTCAGCGTGCCGGAGATACCGATGACCTGTTGGTAGAAAAAGAGCAGAAAGGTGTTGAAGGCAGTGCCTTTGATGCCTTCGGCGGCCTGCCCGGCACCGAATGCCGCCATGACCGGCAACGACAGGCGTCGCACACTTTTTGTGTGCTCGCCAGGCTTAACGGTGCGCGTATCAGAAACACTGGAGAGCAAGCCGGCGTACCCCTGCAGTTTGTGCGAATCCCAGAACTGTCGGTAGCCACACGGCCGTTCTCAGCTAACCTTGGCTTCTCTCAGCTTTAACTCATCTCCCAGCGAAACGTCGGCGGTAACCGGTTTCTGTTTCCTTGCTTCGGCCAGTCTACCTGCAAAATCGAATATTTGCGCAGCCGGAAGCACACCTGGCCGCCTGGCTTGAGCTACGGCAAGGTTTTCTCTTCGCGGTGTTGGCGCCTGCTGACCGAGTCTGCTTAGATGATCATACCTGACTCGAATGGGAACACTTGATGCCAGTTTTTAAGTCCCGGATCAGCAAGACCTCTGAGGCTTTCAAGAACAACCGCGCGGACATGCTGGTGAAGATCGAAGAGCTGCGCACCCTCGAGGCTCGAGCGGTGCAGGCTTCCAGTCGACGTGCGGCGACCTTCGAAGCGCGTGGCCAGATTCCTCCACACCAGCGTGTCGCGCGGCTGCTCGACCCCGGTATGCCGTTTCTGCGACTGCATACGTTGACCAATTACCTGTTGGAAGATGCGGATCCGGCCACCAGTGTGCCTGGTGGCAGTGTGATTCTCGGAATCGGCTTCGTGAAGGGCGCGCGTTGCATGATCTGGGCCGACGACAGCGGGATCCGGGCCGGCGCCGCGACTCGAGGCGGCTGGCTGGCGGCACTCAATGCGCAGGAGCTGGCGTTGAAACACAAACTGCCGTTGATACACCTGGTTGAGAGTGCGGGTGCGAACCTGATGGAGTACCAGGTGGAACTGTGGGCGGATGCCGGCAAGCTGTTTCGAAATCTGGCTCGGCTTTCCGCCAGCGGGATCCCGACGATGGT
>QIDL01000196.1 GCA_003228415.1 Gammaproteobacteria bacterium
CATCTCTACCTTGATCACCTCCGCACCGAAGTCCGCAAGAATAGTGCCCGCCACCGGCCCGGCAATCCAGGATCCCACATCCAGAACCTTCAACCCTGAGAAAATATAGTGCTGTTCCGACAATGGCCTGTCTCCGTGTATCTGCTTGTTTGTCGATCCGCCGGTCCCGACTCAACGACCGGTAAAGCGAGGTTGCCGTTTTTCTCGAAAAGCTGCGACCCCTTCTCGATAATCCTCGGTCACCCTGGCCCGGTCCTGGCCCCATGCCTCCATGACCGCAGAGTCCCAGGGACTCTGGTTCATTCCTTTGAGTACCGCCTGCTTGGCCAGCGCCAGATGACTGCCGGGGCCGCTCGCAAATTGCTCGGCCAACGCCATGGCCTCCGGCAGCACCCGTTCCGATTCACAAAGTGTTTCCACCAGGCCTGCCCGCTCGGCTTCCGCAAGAGGAATATCGTTGCCCAGATACAACCATTTCAACGCCCTGCTGTAACCCACCAGTCTGGGCAGGGTCCAGGTCACCAGATCGTCCGGATGGATGGCGCGCTTCATCCAGATCGGCAGCAGGCGCGCGTCATCGGCGCAGATTCTGACGTCACACAAAAGCGCCAGACCCAGGCCGCCACCCGCCGCCACACCTTGGATAGCCGCGATGGTCGGTTTCGGCAGTTCGAGCAGTTCTACACACCAGGCGAATACCGGTTCGCCGGCCGCCGTTGGCCAGGGTCTGCTGTCTTCGGCAGTGAGATCGGCCCCGGAGCAGAAGGCGCCACCCGCGCCGCTGAGGATGAGTACCCGCACCTGTGAACTATTCCTGACATCGGCAAGCATCCGCCGGATAGCCACTCGCATCTCGCCATTGAACGCATTTTTGCGCTCGGGGCGATTCATCGTTACCGTCAAAACTCCGCTGGCAGAGCACTCGGCAACGAGCGTCTCACCGTAGTCGAAATCGGACATGGTTCGTTCCGGACTGGCCTCTCAAGCCAGCCAGTGTATCCTACCGGCTATCCGAGGCTCTATTAACAGGGAGAGGATCCATGGACAAGCCGAGTTACCTGCCACTACTGAATACCATCGCCGTGAATGAGTGCAAAGGAGAGGTGCTCCTGAACGCCTGGGCCGATGCCACGAACGATGATTCGCTGGCCGCCGCGTTGCGCTTCGTCGCCATCCGCGAGGGCGAGCATGCCTGGGCATTTACCAAGCGCATGTGCGAACTCGGCTATTCCGTCTGCGAAGACGATGCCTTTCAGGTCTTCCAGGACTTTGATGGCCTGCTGGCATGCGTCCGCTCCGACGCCAGCGATCAGGATAAGGTTGCGCGGGTTTCAAGCGGCCTCCGAGGAGATGGAGGAGATGGCGGCGACCCTTTTGCCACGTTTTTCCAGGATACCACCATCGACCCGGAAACCGGTGGGTTGCTGGGGCGCTATATTGCCGAAGAGCGCGACAGCGGCCGACGTCTGCAGGCCGAATATGAGCGCGTCGCCAACACCGGCTCATCGTCCACGTCAGAACTCGCCGAGATCAAAGACTGTATCAATGCGCTGCGAGCCGAGGTGCAGGAGTTGAAGCGTCTGAAAACGGTCGCTTGATTCTCGAAGCTCGATCCCTTTACGGCACTTCTATAGCGGTAGCGCTTCGGCGTTCCTGAATCTTGCGGGCACCCTGAAACACTGATTACCCTGAACCAATTACCCCGAACTAATTACCCTGAAAATGAGGTTTACGCTTTTCCAGAAAAGCGCTGACGCTCTCCTTGGAGTCTTCGGTCTGTCTGAGCGTCTGAATCTGACCGATGGCCCAGGCGCCGACATCGCGCCAGTCCGGATCCAGGGTCCGGCGCAGACCGGCCTTCAGGGCCTTCACTGCCAACGGTGGATTGGCCGCGATTTTCTCCGCCAGTTGCATGGCTTCATCCAGCAACTCTTCCGGTTCCACCACCCGGGACACCAGACCCATCGCCAGAGCGCGATCCGCATCAATGATCTCACCGGTAAAGAGCAACTCTGCCGCGTGCTCGCGGCCGACGAGCTGCGCGAGTCGACCTAAACCCGGGGCATCACAACAGAGACCTCGTACCACGAACAACTCACCGAATTTTGCCGCACGGCTGGCCACCCGAAGATCCGCCATGATGGCAAGCTCCATCCCCCATCCCACCGCCGGACCGTTCACCGCGGCGATGATGGGGATGTCGGAATACAGGAGCGCGTCCGCAGCAGGCGTCAGCCCGCCTGTTTTTCGACCCCGTTCAATCGATTCGGGAGGCGGGCCCGAGGTTCCGCCGAGAATCTGTTTCACATCGTCACCTGCGCAGAACGACCGACCTTCGCCGGTGATGATCAACACCCTCGCATCCGACTCACGAACAGCATCTTCGAGTTCCATGTAGAGCGTATAGGTGAGCGAGTTCATCGCTTCCGGGCGCCGCAGGGTGATTATCCCCACGTGGCCCTGTTTGTCGTAACTCAGTTCGGTGAAAGACATTGATGATTGCCTCCTGCGTGGGTAGCGCTCGATGCGCTTCAGCCTTTCTGTCTGGCGGCCTTGAAATCCGGATCCCGTTTCTCCAGGAAAGCGCTGATCGCTTCGGCGTGTTCGGGAGAGGCATAGCAGACCTTGAGCGCTTCAAGCTCTCTTTTCTGCACCGCGGCAAGGTCCGGATCGCTGGCGTTTCTCGAGATCAGCTCCTTGATCATACGCAGCGAAGCCTGGGGATTTTCTCCCATCCCCCGAGCCACCTCCATCGCAACTGGCAACAACGATTCCGCATCTGTCACCTTATCGACCAGCCCCATGCGCAACGCTTCATCGCCCTGCACCGTTCTGCCGGACAGCATCAGCTCGCTGGCGTGACCGAATCCCAGGCGCAGTGCCAGAAAGTGCGAGCTGGCAAGCTCCGGGACCAGGCCCATCTTGACAAAGCGAACGCTCAACTTGGCGTTTTCTGCCGCCACCAGATAGTCCATCGGCAGCACCTGGGTCAGACCCACGCCAATAGCAGCCCCGTTTATGGCCGCAACCATGGGTTTAGAGGCGCGCACCAATCCTACCCAATCCCGCGGAGTCTCGTTCTTACCCACAGACTGGCCTTCCGCTTGCGCCTTGAAAACATCGCCGATGTCGGCTCCCGCACAGAAACCGCGCCCGGCGCCGGTAAATACCATGGCCAGCACGCCATCGTCCCGATTAGCTTCCAGCACCGCATCGGCCATCTCCGCACCCATCTGAAACGTCCAGGCATTGAGCCGCTCCGGTCTATTCAGAGTGATCGTGGCAATCCCTTCCACCTGCTCTACCAGTATGGTCTCGTAACTCATGATTCCCCCAGCTTTCATAATCCGCGCTATAGTCGTTAGTGTTCCGGAAAACCCGGAGACAAACAAGCCGGCGCCGGTGTCCTGCTAATGCCGGGGAAACGATGAGGAGCTCGAGAGAATGGCCATCACCCAACGCCGAATCGCCACCAACGGCATAGAACTCAACATTGCGGAGCAGGGTGAGGGGCCGCTCGTTCTGCTGCTGCACGGGTTTCCTGAATCCTGGTACTCCTGGCGCCACCAGTTTGCTCCGCTCGCCGCGGCCGGTTACCACGTTGTCGCACCCGACATGCGCGGCTACGGCGGATCTGACAAGCCCGAAGACATCGCCGCCTACAACCAGGCGGAAGTCACCCATGACGTGATCGGCCTGATCCCCGCACTTGGATATGAGACTGCCGTCGTCATCGGTCACGATTGGGGCGCACCCACCGCCTGTGGCGCCGCCCTGCGCCACCCGCAACGTGTCACCGCGGTAGGCGCGCTATCCGTGCCCTTTTCACCTCGAGCGGATAACCCGCCGCTGGAGACCATGAAGGCGGTATTCAAAGACACCTTCTTCTATCAGCTCTACTTCCAGGAACCCGGCGTCGCAGAAGCCGAACTCGAGCGGGACGTGCGGACCTCCCTGCGGAAATTCATGCATATGGCGAGCGGCGAGATGGAGATTGGTCTGCTGGATCCGAAACCGGCCGACTCGGACCTGCTGTCCAGCCTGCCGGACCCCCGACAAATGGGTCCCTGGCTGAGCGCGGATGACCTGGACTTCTACGTCGCCGAATTCGAAAGGAACGGGTTTCGGGGACCGCTCAACTACTACCGCAATCACAACCTCACCTGGGAACTGACCGAGGGTGCGCCAAACCGAATTGAGCAACCCGCGATGTTCGTCGCCGGTAGCCGGGACGGGGTCATCATCATGGCGGCGGAAGCGCTCGAGAAAATGCCCGATCGCGTGCCCAACCTGCTGATCAACGAGCTGATCGACGATATCGGCCACTGGACCCAACAGGAGGCACCGGAGCCGGTCAACAACGCCATCCTGCGTTTTCTGGCGACCGTGGACTAACCCGGGAGGACCTCGACCATGCAGCTATGGGCACTTGGAGTCGCATCACCACGTGGATCGCGAGACTTCGCCGCTCGGGCAGAGCAGGCCGGCTGGCACGGAATGCTGGTGGTCGATTCTCAGAACCTGTCGGGAGATTCCTACGTGGCACTGGCCATGGCGGCGATCAGCACCTCTTCGCTCGGGCTCGGCACCGGCGTAACAAACAACGCCACCCGGCACCCGGCGGTCACCGCCAGCGCTATTGCCAGCGTGCAGAAAATTTCAGAAGGTCGTGCCTGTCTCGGCATCGGTCGGGGTGACTCGGCACTCGCTCATCTCGGCCGGGCACCAACCAGGCTCAAACCCTTCGAAGACTATGTCGCAGTATTGCAATCCTACCTTGCGGGAGAGGACGTGGATTTTACGGACTGCGCGCTTGACGATGCCATCGCTGCTCCGGTCGCAGAGCTGGGTCTGGCCGACACGCCGAGGGCCAGCCGTATTCAGTGGCTGGGTCGTGACCCGAAGGTACCGGTCGAAGTCGCAGCGACCGGACCGAAGGTGATTGGCATAGGTGCCCGCCATGCCGAGCGGGTCATGTTCACTCTTGGCGCCGAACCCGAGCGGCTGCGCTGGGGCATCGAAACCGCCAGGAACGCAGCAGTCGCTCATGGACGCGACCCGGACAGTCTTTCGTTCGGTGCCTATGTGAACCTGGCCTGCCATCAGGACCGCACCGTTGCGCGGGATCTGGTGCGCGGCGGGCTGACCACTTTCGCCCGCTTCTCGGTCATGCATGGCAGCATTGCCGGGCCGGTCGATGAAGCCGAAGCCAGGGTTCTCGGAGAACTCCACGATCAATACGACATGAACAAACACACTCGGGGAGACTCGCGGCAGGCAGAGGTGTTGACATCCGAATTCATCGACCGCTACGCCATCGTCGGCAATCCGGACGAGGTGCTCGGCAGAATTTCAGAGCTCAAAGAACTCGGCCTGGACAAGCTCGCGATCTCCGGACCCACGGTGAGTGCCAAAGCACCCGAAGCGCTGGCCGCCATTGATCTCCTGACGCAGGAAGTTCTGCCTGAGTTGCAGTAGAGTTCCTTTATCAGACTTCCTCCAACCGATCAGGGCGTCAGATGTTGCTTGAACCAGGCAACCATGGCCCTGGCGGCTTCCGCACGATGAGCGGGATCACGAAAGCCATGACCACCTCCTTCGATCACCAGCAGTTCATGGGTGACTCCGATCTGCTCGAGTTCGGCGGCGAGCATCTCACTGTCGCCATGGATCAGCAACACCGGCGGGTCGTCCTCACTGACGAAGCGAATGGGAGAGACGGCGGCAGCCTGATCTCTGGCAAAGTCCAATGCAGGAAAGCGTTTGCTGGGTCCGACCCTGGATCGTAGATCTACCGGCGGATAATAGGCCACCACCGCTGCCAGGCTGGCATCGCCGTCATATTCTTTATATTGCGGATCCAGCATACGAGCCCGACCGGAACCCGCCGGTATCTGGGGTGTTGCCTCGGCATTCAGTCCGAGCATGAGGGACAGATGACCACCGGCGCTTCCCCCCCAGACACCCAACCGGTTCGGATCGATGCCGAGATCGACCGCGTTGACCTTGATATGGCGGACGGCGGCTCGAACATCGGAAACGGCATTCGGAACTTGGAATCGCGGCGCGCTGCCGTGGTGAACTGCGAAGACCGTAAAGCCTTCATCCAGCAGCGGTTTGAATCCCGCCAGCCGTTTCTCAG
>QIDL01000369.1 GCA_003228415.1 Gammaproteobacteria bacterium
GGCCGGCTTTGCTGATCGAGCGGTCGGAATATGCACCCCAACCGCATCCGGTTCATACTTGTCTGTACTCGTGCATCTCGAACTTCCGATTAGCCTGAAGTTCCAAAAGCTTTCGAGCAGTTTTGTGTATCAATTCAAGTGGTTAGCTTGAAAGCATGGTGCGGCGTTCTGTCTACATCTGAATGTTCTGTACCAGTTCCAACGCTCGCTGCTGTTTGGTATTGGGCGTGGTGAGGATTTCAAAGGGTGGTGTATCAGCTTGTGGTGCGCGACAGGTATTGCGCACGATGGTCGATAACTCGTCCATCAGCGTTTTGAAAGAGTGCGCCGGGGTACCGTCTGCGAGCTTAGCAGTGGTGACTTTGCGCATGGCGGATTCAGAGCGCTTCGCCGCTGCCACCGGATCCCGTGTCGCCTTGGCAGCCTGATCGGTATCGGCAAACAACAGTTCGCGCCAGGCTTCGCGCAGATGCCATTCGACGTAATAAGCGAGCATGCACAGAAAGATATGCGAGCGCACCCGGTCGGCGAGGCGATGATGGATCGGACGAATCCGCAGGTCGATGGATTTGAGTGTGCGAAATGCCCGTTCCACCTGGGCCAGGGATTTGTAATGACGCACGCAGTCCTCGGCGGTCATCCGAGTGGGGGGCACCGACGTACGAATCACATAGATCCCATCCAATGCGGCTTCGGCGGTGATGTTCTCGGTCTTGCGGGTAAACGTAAAAGAACCGTCTTCGATGTCAGAAGTGAAGTGCTTGGCGACCTTGTACTGATTGATCACCTTGCCAACGCGAAGACCGATCTTGTCCTGACCACGCAGGCGACCCGCTTGCACCCTGGCGCGTACCTTCTCCAGGTTCTTCTCAGTGGCTTGCAGCAAGTCTTCCCGCTTGTGCGCACGTAACGCGGCCAACTGCGGATTACGACAGGCCACCAGGCGCTCGCCCGGATAGTCTGGGTGGGTGAACTCAAACAGGTTGCGCTCATCGAACAGTCCCAGTTGTAATTGCCCTTGATGGATCAAGGTGCGGATGGCGCCACTCTTGAGTGCGCTGATCCAGTCGACCCCCTCCTGCTCACGCAGGGTCTGGATGGCTTTGTGCGAGATCATCCCCCGGTCCCCGACCATCACCAGCCGGGTCATGCCAAAGTCATTGCGCAGCCGATTGATCTCGGGCATCAAGGTGGTCGGGTCCGCGGTGTTACCTGCATAGACCGACACCGCCACCGGGCAACCCCGTGCGTCGGTCAACAACCCATAATTGACTTGTCGCTTACCCTTCTTGCCATCACGGCTGTAGCCGAGTTTGGCCAGTGGGCAGGTCTTGCCCTCAACATAACTCGAGGAGAGGTCGTAGAGCACCAGGCTGTCCTCACTAAGATGCCGGGCTGCGAGCTTCTTCTGGATCCTCTCTTGGCGGGCGAGCAGCCAGTCCATCGCCGCGTAGAGTTCATTCTCGGTGGCATCTGCGACGTCGAAGTCATCCGCCAAGGTGGTGGTGTGCCACCATCGGGTGGTGGCGAGCTTGGTCTGGGGGGCGATGATGCGCGCTGCGATCATGGCACAGACCAGGTCCCGTTCGCGGCAGCGCCGGGTGGACAGCAACGCGGGCATCTTCAGTCTCGACATGGCTACAGATATGGCATTGACATGGCCATGGGCACGGGACTTCTGGATCTCCAGTAAAGTCTCAATCGGTGCCAGTTTGCGCCCTGATAGGATGGCTCGAAAGGCCCCAATCTGCTCATCTGAGAGGGAAGAAAGGTTTGCCAGTGTTCGCTTTCTGACTTTCTTTCCGACACGATAAGATTCCCGAAGCAGGTATGCGGGGCGTGAGTTGCGATTGGGCACGACATCAATGTGCATGGTTGAATCATACCCTGTTTTCGGCCAACATCAAGTCATTTACATGGCTACATTTTGATGTCTAAAGAACACACAACACCTCTCAAGTCGTTCATTTATAACGACTTTGCGTAAGATCATGGGGAAAATTGAATGGAACTTCAGCCTAGACATTTTCTGATCGATCCCTCCGGAAAATGGTTGCTGGTTGCAAACAAGGATTCGGACAACATCGTCGCCTTGCCTCGTGAAGACTCGGGGATGCTTGGCGACCCGGTAGCGGAAGTCGGCTGCCCGAGCCCCACGTGCCTGGCGCTGTGGTAGCAGGTACCCGGCGTATCCCCTAATGCGAATCGAAGTTGCGGCTCAACTCATTGAGGCTGGACCAGTCGCTGAAAACCGACCGGTAGCTTCGAGCCAGGCCCGGGTCGGGCTCAATGACCGACTGCACCCGCACCATTGCCCCGGTCGCTTCGGCAAGATCCTGGTATACGCCCAGCGCCACAGCAAGACACATGGCAGCACCTCTGGCTTCCACCGCTGTGCCCGGTATTTCGACAGGTCGATCCAGCACGCTGGCAAGAATGGTCATCCACAGTTCGCTCTCCGCCCCGCCCCCGGTGGCGCGAAGCAGGCTCGGTGCGCCGCACCAGCCCACCACCTGATCAAATATGCCTCGCACCGCAAACGACGCTCCCTCGAGCACGGCTCGATACAGCTCGGCCCGGCCGTGGCCGAGGCTGAGACCCGCAAATACCGCCCGGGCACCGGCTCGCAACTCCGGCGCAACCTGACCCGCTAGAAAAGGCAGAAATCGGACCCCATCGGCGCCGGCGGCCACGGCGGCGGCCGCCTGCTCCATTTCCTGATAGTTCCGGAATTCATCGTCCACCTCCAGCAGGTCCAGAAACCAGTCCGCCGACCGTCCGGCCAGCAACGCGTTGCCGCCGATGACATGCATGTCCGGAGGAAATCCGTAGAAGCGATAGGCGCCCGGCGGATGCTCCGCCTGTATTGCCCGAACCACCGCGTGGGTCCCCAGGGTAATCGCATACTGGCCCGGTTCGATTGCTCCGGCGCCGATGTTGGCGCTGAGACCATCATGGGCGCCAACGGCAACCGGCATCCCCGCGGGCAGACCCAGCGCAGCCGCAGCATCGGCCGTCAGTTCCCCGGCAATTTCCCAGGGCAGCGCCGGTTCCGGCAGCAGTTCGCACGGCAGCTTCAATTCGTCCAGTCGCCGGTCCCAGGCCGGTCCGTCCGGACCGGAGGTCCAGTCGGTTTTGTGCACTCCCGTCAGGCAGGCGAGCAACCAGTCCTTGGCATAGTATCCGTGCTCGATGTTTTCGGTGGCAGCAGGATGCTGTTCCTGCAGCCACTGATATTTGGCAATCAACTGCAGCCCGTAGTTGGGGAGATCAACTCCTCCCGATCGCCAACCACGAAGCAGCTGTGCCTGCTTCGCATGACGGGCGTCAGACCAGGGATCCACCACGACATTGCCCGCACCGTCGGCGAATACCGCCGCGCCACCTCGGCCCGCCAGGCTGATGCCCAGCACGGTTCGACCCGACAACGCGGTCAGCATCTCTTTGATCGCGCTGACCGTGTCCTGCCACCATCCCTCCGCGTCCTGCCAGCTTCGATCACCCTGGTGGTGGTCCTTGTGACGTCGAACCACCAGTTGCTGTAGAGTCCCATCGAGAGAGAACGCGGCGACTTTCAGCCGTGTGGTACCAAGATCGATACTGACGAGCAGTTCAGACATCCGCTGATTAAACCCATGATCACAGACGCTGACAAACGACGATTTTTCGAGGACGGCTACCTGCTGGTCGAAAATGTGGTGCCGGAATCACTTTGTGCAGCCGTCCGTTCGACAATCTGCGACTACCTCAAGTGCGATCCTGACGACCCCCGCAGTTGGCCTGAACGCCAATCCATCGGACATGGCATCGTGCCGATTCATCACGCTCAGGCGTTGTGGGATCTGCGTCAACACCCGCCGGTGCATGAAGCATTCGCAGCCCTGCATGGCACCGAAGAGCTCTGGGTCACCTACGACCGCGTATCGTTTAAAACCAGGGACACCACAGCACTGGGTTCGGGCGCCGCCGAACCCATCCACTGGGATGGCCAGCCGTGGAAGTTAACGGGTATGTCGATTCAGGGGCTGGTCTATCTCACCGACACCGCCAGTGACCAGGGGGCTTTCTGCTGCGTGCCGGAGCTGTATCGAAAGGCCGATGCTTATCTGGCCGACCATCCAGAAGCCGCCGACACGCGCCGTCCTGTCGTGGAGGAGGAGCAGATCGAAGTGGTGGGCAGTCCGGCGGGCAGCCTGTTGCTGTGGAATCGGATGACGCCCCACTCGAGCACCAGAAATATCACCCCGAATCCGCGCTGGGTGCAGTACGTGGCCATGGATCCGATCGGTGACGAGGCAGCCAGATCGAGCCGGGTCGATGAGTTTCAGAAATCCATGCCACCCCGGTGGGCCATCGCGCAGAAGGTGCCGGGTCAAACCATTCCGGAAGCCGGTGGCCCCGCGGAACTCACCGCTCTCGGCAGGAAGCTGGTCGGGATAAACAACTGGTAGGAAGCACCTGCCTCCGCCCACTCACCCCGGTGTGATCAGCCACCTTTCACTTTGAAAGGCGTTCACTCTGAAAGGCGTTCACCCTGAACGGCGCCAGCTCTTGTTCCCGCAATACGCTGGGCGGCGGCTGGGGGTCCAGGGGCTCGAGGTCGCGCCCGGAAACGGCCGGATGGTCGCTCGGGATGAATGTGGCTCGAAATGTCGAATACATGAACGGAGCGCCCGGTTGCGGGAGCGTACCGTCCGGCATGCGCAGCTCACCAGAGTACGGCGACCAGTACTCCCAGACGATCTCTCCGGAGGTGGTGACCTCCACAAAGCGGCCTTGCGGACCGAAGGTCACCAGCGTGTTGCCGTTGCTGAGCCGGTGTGCACCGGAAATGAATGGACTGTGGAAGTCACCGTCGGAATAGCACCAGACCAACTCCGTTGGTCCGTAAGGTCGATCCGGTTCAATCTCATAACGTCCATCGGCAACCAGCGGTGGCGCTATTTCAAGCACCTGTGAAACCGGCGCGGTCACTCCGAAACCATCGTTACTGAAGGCCATGAGATTTCCCGCACCGGGACAGCCAGCCGGAATCCAACGCACGTCATGCTGGCGGCCCAGCCCGGTGGACACAGATGACTGGTGACCATAGATGGCGGGATTCCCCCACCGATAGAGTAGATCTCCGTCGGGACCCGCCGTGTCTGCAGCGCTGGTCGCATGGTCGATCACCCAGATCTCACTGAACGCCCGGACGCTGATGGCGATCTGATCGAGCTCCGGGTTGTAGCTGATCGCGTTGGAGTGATGAAGGTCCGATCCAAGATCTTCCAGGGTCGCGTTGCCCGGGATCTGATTCAGGGACTTTTCCCGCTGTAGCTCGGCCGCCGTCAGGACAGGCAGCGGCGGCCCGGCGTTGATGTCGACCCTGCCAGGATTGTCCTCAGGCTCACCGTAGTTCGGCAACGCCGGATTGCGATTCTGGATCAGGTGATCCCAGGCGCGCCACTGCCAGACAATGTTGCCACCCGCGGCTGTGGGTTCGATCTCGACGACCAGATCGGGCCACAGTCCGGCGCCAGGCGTCAGCTCCGGATCGCGACCGCGAGCTATCGCATCTTCCGCGCTGACGGCTTCCCAGGCGATGGCCAGGATGTTGCCATCAGGCATCAGCTGGAAATCATGATGGAGCAGACTGGCCTCATCCGCTATGTCGAACCACCAGACCCGCTCACCTTCGAAAGTTACTTTCTCGATCCGGCCACCCTGGCCACCCGCGTTGAACCGGGGAGCATCCGGTAGGCGCGCACCACGCAGCAGATGCCCGTCATCGAGCAGGTATTCGCTGCTCGGAGCATGTTCACTCTTCCAGACGTGGACCACCCGGCCTTGTCGATCGATCAGATAGGTGGTATCGGAAATGAGCGGCGCGAACAGGACATAGCCTGGTATGTTTTCAGGCTTGTTAATCCGCAGACCACGAGGCTCGTTGAGCCCGGCGAATTCTATGGGGTCGAGCTCTTCAGCGGTTGCTGCGTATTCTGGCGGCTGTTCCCGCATGGGTGGCAATGTATTGTCAGCGGCCGATGCCTTCCTGTATGACTTTTCATGGCGCTCCACCGACTATCGCGCCATCTATGCCCGGCACCTATGCCCGGCACAGTTACCGGCCCCGGTCTG
>QIDL01000118.1 GCA_003228415.1 Gammaproteobacteria bacterium
GGGTTCGGGTTGCGACCCGATCGGGATTCCTGGAATCGGCTCCGGTTTCGGGTGGCGCCACAAAAAACAGTACGGTATTCGCCAGGGTAAAGGCTATCCCTCCGATGACCAGCCACCGAGCGGGTTCCACCATCCTGGAGGCGATGTTGTTCAGTGTCATGTCTATTTCATAACCCATTGAAACTAAAAAGGATACTAAAAAACTTGTTCCTCAACCTCCAGCACGACAGCGTGATCCGCATCACCTCCTGGCCATGGGTTACCCAGTAATTTCGTCAACTGTTTGGTCACCCCGATTTTAGCAAAACCATCGGGCTTTAGTTCTGCGTGAAGTAGCGGTGTCTGGTCCCCATCGGCGAAGGCTACCGCGGCTGCTCCGGGGCCTAGAAGTGCCGTCAACGGCGGCAGCGTGGTATTCGACACCCTATTTGACAAGACATATCGCACTGGCCCTCCGGTCCAGTGGACGCTGCCCGACGCCTGCTGAAGTTCTGGCCTGGCTTGGCGCCGGACAATGGTCCCTCCGGCCTCCTGCAGCCGAAACTGGCCGCCCAGGCGAATGTCATAGGGGGTGAGCCAGCGGTTGACAAAGGACGATTCGATCTCGCCGCTGACACTGACCGAGACCGTGCTGATACCCGCAGCAAGCGTGCCCTGCAGATTCAATTCGGAGTTTTTCAGTAACAAATCGTAGCCCAGGCGTCCTTGCAGCAGTGTGACACCTCTGAGGTCCCATTGCAGTCGTCCCGCTGGCAAACTATCGAATAATAATTCTCCCCGACCTTGCCACAGCGTGCCGTGTGGTTCGAGGAGGGTGACAGGGATGGAATCGCCAATGAAGATAGGCAGCAGTCCGGCCGGTGCCCGGATCACGACGAAAGCAACAAACAACGCCGCGCCAATAGTCAGGGCCTTATGCATGTTCCTTCGCGAGAATCCGGTGGACTATCTGCAGGTAGATCTTGCTGAGCGTCGCAAGTTCTGCGATGGGAGTGTGTTCATCCACGGAGTGGATGGTCGCGTTCACCAATCCGAGTTCGACGATCTGGGTACCGAGCCTGGCAATGAACCGCCCATCGGAGGTACCGCCACCGGTCGAGAGTTGTGGACGGAACGATTGGATATCTTCGATGCTGTCGCTCACCGTAGTGATCAGCTTCTCACGAGCTGTCAGGAACGGCTCACCGGATCGCGACCACTCGAGTTGGTAGTTGAGGCCATGCCGGTCGAGGATCGTGGAAACGGCGTGCTCCAGATCAGCCGTCGTCTGCTCGGTTGAGAACCGGAAGTTGAACAGGATCTCGAGTTGGCCCGGAATCACGTTGACCGCTCCAGTGCCGGCGTTGATGTTTGAAATCTGAAAGCTGGTAGGTGGAAAGGCATCGTTGCCCTGATCCCACACTGTGTTTGCCAGTTCCGTCAGGACGGGTCCGAAGGCGTGGATCGGGTTGGTTGCCTGATCGGGGTAGGCAACATGACCCTGCACACCCTTTACCGTCAAGCGACCGTTCAGCGAGCCACGTCGGCCGATGCGAATCACATCACCCACCCGGCGTCGAGACGACGGTTCGCCGACGATACAGAAATCGGGAAAAATACCGCGCCCTTCGAGGTGTCCGACTACCTTCACGGTACCATCCACGGCCGTCCCCTCTTCATCGCTGGTCACGAGATAGGCCAGTGTTCCCGGATGATCCGGGAATTCGGTCAGGAATTGCTGTGTCGCCAGCACCATCGCGGCCAGGCTGCCTTTCATGTCCGCGCTGCCGCGGCCATAGAGACAACCGTCGCGGACGGTGGGGGTGAAAGGATCCAGGGTCCAATGCTCGATCGGGCCGGAAGGGACCACGTCGGTATGACCGGCGAAGACCATGAAAGGCTCTCCTTCACCGTGGGTTGCCCAGAAATTCGCCACCTCGCCGAATGGTAGAGTGTCGATCTCGAACCCCTGTCGATGCAGCTGTTCCTGCAGGATCGTCTGGCAACCGGCGTCATCGGGCGTAACGCTTGGTCTTTCGATCAGCCGGGAGGTCAGGTCAACGATCTGTTGGGTCAGTCGCTCCATTCTGGTTTCCAGGCTCTCAGTTGTGAGCGTGGAGCTGCTCGTTCAAGGCGATCGCTTTGCGATTGGTTCGGCATTCGATTCGGCCAGTGGCGCCGTTCCGTATGAACAGCATGTCCGAGGCACCGGCCAGTTCGCGCCCTTTCACCTGACCGACTTCGGCGCCTTGCTCATCGATCACCATGATCGGAGTACCCGCGGTGATATAGAGGCCGGCCTCGATGGTGCAGCGATCGCCCAACGGTATTCCCGTCCCGGCATTGGCACCGACCAGGCAGTTCTCACCAATACTGATGGTGATTGCGCCACCCCCGGAAAGGGTACCCATGGTGCTCGAGCTGCCGCCGAGATCGCTGTGCGCGCCCAGTATCACGCCCTGTGAGATGCGGCCTTCCACCATGTTCGGTCCGATCGCGCCGGCGTTGAAATTGATGAAGCCTTCGTGCATCACGGTGGTGCCATCACCCAGGTAAGCACCCAGCCGGATCCGGCTGGCGTCGGCTATGCGCACGCCGCCGGGTACCACGTAGTTGGTCATCCGTGGAAACTTGTCCACCGAGAAGACTTGCAGATTTTTTCCTTTGACACGGGCGCTCAGCAGAGCTCGTGGGAGTTCGTCTACCGCCAGTGGGCCGTCGCTGGTCCAGGCGACGTTGGGCAGACGGGCGAAGATATTGTCCAGATTCTGACTGTTGGGCAGCGCCAGTCGGTGTGAAAGCAGGTGCAGCTTCAAGTATGCGGCCGCTGTAGAGTCGATCGCTTCGTCGCGATCGAGACGAACAGCACAGAGATTCCGGTCGCTCTCACACAGGGCAAGCAGCGCCTGGCGTGTCGGGCCATCGGTTGATGCTTCGGCGAATGTCTGAATCGTCTCTGCTGTCACCTCGCCGGAGCCTGCGGGAAATTGGCTGACGATGGCATCGGCGAGTGCGGTTCCGGGTGTTTTGAACGGTGCCGGGAAGAAGCAGTCGAGCATTGCCCCGGTCGAGCTTGTTGTCGTAGTGCCGAGTCCGAATGCGTAGATCTGAGTCATGCTTAGGCGAATTCGTGTGGGCCGGCTAACCTATCACACTTCCCTCTCTCCTACAGTAGGATGGCCAGCGGGAGGATGGCCAGCGGGCCGCACCCGGAATCGGCAGGCTACTTCCGCTGCGCCAGTGTCCACTCGACCATGCGCTGAGCCGCACTCAGGCACGCCTCCAGCCCAGCCACCCAGGCGACGCGAACGTAACCCTGGCCGGGATTGAGCCCGTGCGCTTCGCGGCTGAGAAACGAACCTGGCAGTACCGTGATGTTGTGAGCCTGGAACAACTCGAGCGCAAACGACCGATCATCGCCACTCACGTCGAGCCAGTGATAGAAACCGCCGTCGGGAGCAGTAAAGGAGAATGCCTTGTCGAGAACGGGGGTGAGTATCTCGAATTTCCGGCGATACAGTGCCCGGTTTTCGACCACGTGGGTTTCATCGGCCCATGCTGCAGCGCTGGCACGTTGAACGTGAGTACCGAGCGCACAGCCCTCATACGTCCGATACTGAAAATAACGTGACAGCACATCCGCGTCTCCGGCCACGAATCCGGAACGCAAGCCTGGCAGATTGGACCGCTTCGACAGGCTGTGGAAGACCACACAGCGGGTAAAATCGGTTCTTCCGGCTTCTCGGGCCACCTGCAGCAGTCCGGGCGGAGGACGACTTTCGTCCGGATAGATTTCTGAATAGCACTCATCGGCGGCGATGATGAAATCGAATCTGTCGGCCTGATCCAACAGCCAGAGCAGCACGTCTTTGTCGATGGTGCGACCCGTGGGATTGCCGGGTGAACACAGATAAACCAGTTCCGTGCGGCGCCAGATACCTTCGTCGATGGAGCGGTAGTCCGGCAGAAAGCCGCCCGCGGCATCGGTGTTGGCGAAGTAAGGGCTGGCACCACCAAGCAGCACCGCACCTTCGTAGATCTGATAGAAAGGATTTGGAAGGATGCCCACCGGGTCGGACTTCGAGCCGAAAACGGCTTGCGCGAAAGAAAACAGAGCCTCTCGGGTTCCCGCCACAGGAAGAATCTGTCGTTCCGGATCGACCTTTGCGCCAAAACGGTGTCCGAGCCACTTTGCGATTGACTCACGCAACTCCGAGGAGCCTCTCGTTTGTGGATAGACGGTGAGATCCTGAGCCAGTGTCGGGCCATCTGTCAGTGCTTCGATGATGAAGGCCGGTGGAGGATGTTGCGGCTCACCGATCGACAGCGCAATGTGGTCGAAGGCAGGATTGCCTGCTGTGTCGGCCTTCAATGCGTTCATTCGCTCGAAGGGATAGGGCTTGAGTCTGGCGAGCAGAGGATTCAACTACAGATCCCTGGCGATATGACGATCGAGACGCTGCCGAATGGTGTTTTCCAGCAGATAGATTCTCTCCTGGCCAGCCATCTTGTTATCCCTCTGGCCGCCCCCGGTATCGTTGATGGTAAAGACATCCTCGACTCGCTCGCCGAGCGTCGCAATCCGCGCGTCCTGTAGATTGAGGCCGAGTTCAGCGAACAGCAGTCCGATGCTCGCGAGCAATCCGGGTCGATCGGAGGCGATGATCGTCAATTCCAGCGCCTCGCCACCAGACTTTCTGGTGAGGGAGACTTCGGTCTGGGTAGGCAACTGCTTCAGTTGACGTGGCAGACGCCGCTTCGACAGCGTCAGCGGGGTATCTGCTGAGGACAACAGCTCGGTGAGTTTCGTGGTCAGCTGCAGACGCTGTGCTTTCCCGCGGCCGGGAGGGTTGCCGGTATCGTCGAGTACGATAAAGGTATTGAGACACCATCCGTCAGCCGAAGTGTGGATGTTGGCGTCGAACACCGAGAGGCCGAGTTGGCTCAGAATGGAAACGGTTGCGGCGAACAACCCGGCTTTATCTCTGCAATAGATGCAGATTTCCGTGGCGCCTTCTTTTGAGACCTGGCCTTTCCTGTCTAACAGGATAATCAGCGGAGCGTCGTGTTCATGTGCGGCGATCGCTGCGGTAATCTCGGTTACCTGTCGTGGGGTATGACGGAGGAAGAACTCTTCGCTTGCGACTTTCCAAACCGAGCGAACCTCGGCTTCGTCCATGGAGCGGCCGAGTAGTCTATTCAGAGCGCTCTCCTGGCAGGCGCGTATGGTGGCTTGTTTGTCCAGCGGTGACTCCAACCCTCTACGAAGCGCCTTGCGGGTTTCTCCGTAAAGCTGTCTCAAAAGGGTCGCCCGCCAGTTGTTCCACAGTGTCGGGTTGGTTGCGTTGATGTCGGCGACGGTCAGCGCGTAGAGATAGTCCAGGCGTCGTTCGGATTTTACTTCGGTCGCGAATTCCAGGATTACGTCCGGGTCATAGATGTCCTTGCGTTGGGCGACGCTTGACATCAGCAGATGTTGTGTGACAAGCCATGCAACGAGTTCCGTGTCATCTTCTGTCAGGTCGTGCCGCTCGCAGAAATCGATCGCGTCACGAGCGCCGAGCGTTGAATGATCGCCCCCCCGGCCTTTGCCGATGTCGTGATAGAGACCGGCTACATACAGCAACTCGACCTTTGGCAGGTTGCGAACGCTGTGGCAGGCGACCGGGAAGTGTGCCTCGCTGGCGCGATAGTGGAACCTGCGCATGTTGCGAATGACCATCATGGTGTGGGCATCCACGGTATAAATGTGGAACAGATCGTGTTGCATCTGTCCGATGATTTCACCGAACTCAGGCAGATAGCGACCTAGTACCCCATAGCGACGCATCCGGGTGAGTTGTGAAACCAGCGTATAGGGTGCTTTCAACAGATCCATGAACAGCTTCGTGTTGTCCGGGTTGAGCCGGTACTGCTCGTCGATGAGGTGCAGGTGTTCGCGGATAGATCTGATGGTTCCTGCTCGAACACCGGAGATATCACGCCGATTGGCCATGATGACGAATATCTCCAGGATCGCGCTGGGGTGAGCTGCGAAGATCGAGTCGCTACGGGTTTCGATGTAGTTGTTGTGAATCTGAAACTTCTCATTG
>QIDL01000295.1 GCA_003228415.1 Gammaproteobacteria bacterium
GGTCGCTCCGATGTATTCAAGTCCACCCAGGGTGGTTCCGAAGTCCTGACAGGACACGTCGAATGCAAGATGTGATGTCCAGGGACCCTCTGAACAACTCCCGAAAGCTCAGAGTTTATCGCGCTTGTCCTGACAAGACGCGCGCCGCAGGTAATGTCGAGTACATTGGCAAAGTGCGCAACGCAGGCAGGGCAAGCGCGATAAGCTCCCGAAGGGCACTGACTACGGGGCCTGTGGCTTTGTTGCGATTCTTGGCAATGGAGTCGACCATCGCCTGCGAACCGCGCCTATCCACAGACCCCGTAGTCCGTGCTGAGCAAACGGGAGTTATTCAGAGGGTCCCTAGGGACCCTCTGAACAACTCCCGAAAGCTCAGAGTTTATCGCGCTTGTCCTGGACCGGGTGTCTGGCTCGGCCTGCTCATTATGGCTGGCCTTCTTACATCGTGTGGGTTGAAGCCCATCCCCCGCGCCGAGATGGACTCGCGGAAGATCGACGGCGTGATATCCACACTGGAGCATTTTCGTCGCGAACAGCGCCTCGCGCCATTTTTCGAGGCAGCCGAAGTGGTCGCCGTCTACCCGATCAACGGCCGTGCCGCCAACGGCGTAGGCTTCGCCTATGGTCGGGGGCTGGTATTCGAGAAGGGCGACCGGGTAATCGGCCACACCAGAATGTGGCAGCTCAGCATGGGACCCCAGATCGGCGGCCAGCTCTACCGACAGATCCTGTTTTTCAAGTCCCGGGCAATCTATGAGGCCTTCATGCGCTCACCGGCTGAATTCGCCGGTCAGTTCAACGCTGCCGCTCTCATTGTCGGAGTCTCGTCCACACCTTCATTCAATGGCGAGGTAGCTCTGTTTACTCAGCTGCTCGGGGGTCTGCTGCTGGAAGCCTCTGTCGGCGCCCATCGATACACATTTGCACCCATAGAAGATTGATCCGTAAAATCAGGGGGTGCGAACCAGTGCCGACCAGATCGCCCACCTTGCCGCGGTCGTCATAATTTTCACGCTGGCCCTGGTAGCCGGCGAACGTCTGTTTGCCTCCGAACCGGTTCGGGTGAACGAACGAATGCAGAATCTGATCTCAGAAATCGAGCGGGATACCCGCGAAACCCGGCCCTATACGGGTCGCAGCCGGTTGCAGGCATCGGTACTCAAGGCCATGCGCGATGTAGACCGATCCAGATTCGTGCCAGAAGATTCCGTCCTCTACGCCTGGGAGAATCGACCGCTCGGTATCGGCTACGGACAGACCATCTCCCAGCCCTTTATCGTCGCACTCATGACCGACCTTCTGGATCTGGAGCCACAATTCCGGGTTCTGGAAATCGGTACCGGTTCCGGCTACCAGGCAGCTGTGCTGGCCACTCTGGCGAAGGACGTCCGGACCATCGAAATTGTGCCGGAACTCGCTGCAAGTGCCGCCGAGCGCCTGGCGGAACTCGGCTTCGCAAACGTTGAGGTGCGCGCGGGTGACGGCTGGCATGGCTGGCCGGAAGCCGCTCCGTTCGACGCCATCATCGTCACCGCGGTGTCGGAAACGATACCGCCAAAACTCCTCGAGCAGCTCGCAATCGGCGGTCGCATGGTCATTCCCATCGGTCCTGAACATGGCAGCCAGAATCTGACCGTGGTCGAGAAAACGACAGACGGGATCAAGCAGCGCGAGGTGTTACCGGTTCAGTTCGTACCATTTACCCGGTCGGATACCCGGCCGGAGCAGTGAGCCTGGGTTGCCTGACCCTGTGACCGCAAGCCACCGGGGGCGCCGGGATCATATGGATGTCTATGGCGCCAGCCTGCTGGTTGGCTTCAGCGTCATCCTGGGGCTCAACCAGGCGCTGGTCAAACTGGTCAATGTCGGATTCGCTCCGGTATTTCAGTCCGGACTTCGTTCGGCCTGCGCCTTCATTCTGGTTCTGGCCTACGCGCTGATCATGCGCAAGCGCCTGTCAGTGCGGGACGGCTCACTCGGCCTTGGCATCATCAACGGCCTGCTGTTCTCCGGGGAATTCTGTCTGCTGTTTCTGGCGCTGGATCTCACCAGCGTCTCTCGCGTCTCTCTGTTTTTTTACACAATGCCGCTATGGGTCGCAGTGGGAGCCCACTTCCTCATTCCGGGGGATACACTGAACGCGCGTCGCGTTCTGGGACTTGCATTGGCTGTCGCAGGAATCAGCCTGGTACTCTTCGACGGATCTGATGCCGATGCCACCGGCGGCGCTCGTGCAAGCATCGGATTCGGCGACATTCTCGCACTGCTCGCGTCACTGTGCTGGGCCGGCATCGCTCTGCTGACCCGCACCACCCGACTCTCCGAGGTAACGCCGGAGATGAATCTGCTCTATCAACTGGCGGTCTCCGCGATCGTGCTGCTGCTCATCGCGCCACTGTTCGGGGACACCATCCGCGAACCGACCGCGGTGATTCTGGTAATCTTCGCCTTCCAGGTGATCGTCGTTGCCGCTATCGGCTTCGTGGTCTGGTTCTGGATTCTATCGATCTATCCGGTCTCAAAAATGGCCTCTTTCAGCCTGCTGACACCGGTATTCGGAATTTTCAGCGGTTGGCTGATTTTCGACGATGCCCTGCCAGCCAATTTCATCGCGGCCTTGTTGCTGGTGGGTGCCGGATTGATTCTGGTCAATCGCCGTTGAGCGGTCTCGGACTGCGCAGTTGCTGGGCGACGTTGAGCACCGCCGTGAGCAACAGTACCGCACCCCCCTGATGGGCAGCGGCAAGCGAAATCGGGACCACCAGCAACAGGGTGCTGATCCCCAGGCTAACCTGCAGGAGCGCCGCGAGAAGCATCAGATGCAGCCCCACCCGCAACGCGCCAGAGGATGATTTGCTGGCACTCGACCACCAGAACGCAACAACAGCAACCGCCAGAGTCATGGCCAACAGCCGGTGATTGAACTGTACGGTGGTGATGTTCTCAAACAGGTTCCGCCATTGCGGCTCCAGCAACGTGAGACCTTCTGGAATCCACTGTCCATTCATGAGCGGGAAGGTGTTGTAGGTGAATCCGGCTTTGAGTCCGGCAACAAAGCCACCGGATACGATGGTCACAATGACGAACGCAATCAAAACATAAGCGATCGACAGCTGACCTCTGCCTTTCATACGGACCAGGTTTCGGCCCCGCCACAGATCCATCGCCACCCAGAACATATAGGCATAGATCCAGATCGCCAGGATCAGGTGGGCGGTCAGCCGATACTGGCTCACATGAGGGTCGTCGACCATACCGCTCATAACCATGTACCAGCCCATGAGCCCCTGCAGACCGCCGAGCACGAACATGGTAATGAGTTTCGGTACCAGTGGCTTGTCGATCCGACGACTCAGGAGAAAAAACAGGAACGGCAGCGCGAACAGGACTCCGATACCGCGACCCAACAGCCGGTGGAAGTACTCGAGCCAGAAAATGGACTTGAAACCCTCTACATCCATCCCTCGATTTTTGAGCAGGTACTCCGGATATTGTTGATATTGCGCGAAGGTCTCACGCCACTCGGCATCGGATAGAGGCGGCAGCACGCCCATGATCGGTTCCCACTCGACCATGGAGAGCCCCGAGCCGGTCAATCGCGTAACACCACCCAGCACGACCATGGCGAAAACGGTGGCGCAGCAGATCAGCAGCCAGATGGCAATCGCCCGATCGGCTCCCAGCCGGTCTATAGAATCCGTGCGGTACTTCGATGAAATTTCAGCCAAGGTCTTTCAAAGCCTCTAGTGCTCAGGATGCTCAATGGTAAGCGTATCAAGATCTTCGAGCCCCAGGCGTCCCTCACCAACGGGAAACCGACTGCGGGAAAACAGGTAGGCCAATATATCGACATATTCATCGTCAAGCAGGCCTCCCGGATTCGACTCGGGCATCGAGCCAGCCATGACATCGAAAAATACCGCCAGCGACTGGCCGTTCCATCGCTCCAATACCGGTCTGAAATAGTTTTTGTCATGACAGACCAGACAGTGCTGCTCGTACAACACCTCGCCCGATTTCGCCTGGTTTTTGTCGTAGACACCTTCCGCCGTCGTCGTCGCCGCCGCCGAGCCTCCGGCCTGGGCGGCGACGGCGGCAATCAGCGTTCCACCCGCCAACACGATCCCAGACAGTGCAGCGCTGAGACATTTCGGACCTCGAAAAATCAATGGCCCGTTGTTTCCCGGTCTGATTCATCGGGGAGGGCCAGTGCGGTGAGCTTGCCACCGGTCTGCAGCACCACATACTGACGCCCCGCATGGACATAGGTCATGCTGCCGTAGCGGGTTCGGTCGTTCATGGAGACCTTGCCAATCTGCATGCCGGTGGCCTTGTCGACCGCGAACAGGGCGGGGGTTCCGTCACTCTGCAACGAGGTGTACATCAGCAACGTTTTGGTCACCACGATGGGTGCCGGCATCATCACACCGGTATTGGGAATTTCCATCCCTTCGAGATCCGGATGATTCAGCACGACATCGGGTGTTTCGCCGGTTGGGATCATCCACAGATGCTCACCCGTGTTCATGTCGATGGCGGTGATCCGGGAATAAGGTGGCTTGAACACGGACAGACCGTCCGGTCCACGTACGCCGGTCGATCGCAGCACTGCGTAGTCGGCAATGGTGACTCCCGTTGGCAAATTCAGAATCGCATCACGCTCTTTGCCGGGCGCCATGATTCTGGAGCTGCAGTGAGTCCGCGATGGAACGAACAGAACACCCGCCTCGGGATCCGCTGCCACCGGCGCGTCGATGTTGACACCGCCGATGTCGCCCGGGCACCACAGCGCCGCGGTCTTGCCGAGATTGTTGTCGCGATGCAGAGGCGGCTGAAAAAGGGGTCCGATGTCGAACGGTTCGATGGCCGCAATGGCGCGCTTGCGTAACTCCGGTGTGAAATCCATCAGATCGTCGTAGGTCAGTCCCTGAATATCGTAGGGTGCCGGTCTGGTGGGAAATGGTTGAGTTTTCGAAAGTCGTTCCCCGGGCAGCTTGGATGTCGGGACCGCCCGTTCTTCAATGGGCCAGATGGGCTCACCGGTTTCCCGGTTGAAGGTATAAATGAACGACTGCTTGGTGGCCTGCGCGACGATGGGTACGGTCTTGCCATCGATTTCCACGTCGAGCAGCACCGGTGCGGTCGGGGCGTCGTAGTTCCAGATGTCGTGGTGAACCATCTGGAAATGCCAGATCCGTTTGCCCGTTTTCACGTCGAGGGCAATGAGGCTGGTACTGAACAGATTATCGCCGGGGCGGAAGCCGCCATAGAAGTCCAGGGTCGCGCCGTTGGTCGGAATATATACGATGCCCCGCTGCTGATCGGCTGAAAGCGGCGCCCAGGAGGAAATGTCGCCCGTCCACTTCCATGCGTCGTTTTCCCAGGTTTCGTGGCCGAACTCCCCAGGACCCGGTAACACGTTAAATTTCCACAAAAATTTTCCCGTCCGTGCGTCGTACCCGAGGATGTCACCCGGAATGTTTTCAATACGGGACTGGTTGTAACCCTGCTCGGCGGAGTTACCGACGATGATGACGTCACCAACCACGATGGGTGGTGATGAGGAGGTGATGTAGCCCTTTTCCAGGTCGACGCCATCGTAGGGATCATAGGGATGACCGAGATCGGCCAGCAGATCCACCACGCCGGTATCCGGGAACCCATCCAGGGGGACTTTCTTGCCGAAACCCTCCAGAGGTCGGCCGGTCTTGGCATCGAGGGCTGTCAGGAAAAACGCCGGTGAAATGATGTAGATGACTCCACGCCCATCGATCTCGGCATAGGCGATTCCCTTGCCGTAGTCCTTGCGCATGGAGTATTCCCAACGATAGGTGTTTGGTTCACGGTAGCTCCAGAGGGTTTCTCCATTGGCAGGATCGAGCGCGATGACATGTCTGCGCGGGCCGGCAACCGTATAGAGCACCCCGTCGACATAGGAAGGTGTGGATCTGCCACTCCGGGCGTTGAAGCTGGCGCCATCCCAGACCCAGGCTTCCTCCAGATCTCCAAAGTTCTGTGCATTGATCTGATCGGCTGGGGAGTAGCGGGTGTGATGAGAATCACCGCC